>NZ_JBHSPY010000030.1:0-27941 GCF_042658245.1 Neisseria weixii | reverse complement strand
AACACGTCTGAAAATGAAAAAACGGTTACCTGATTGTTCAGGTAACCGTTTGGATGGGACGGCCGGTATTTTGCAAAGGTCTCAGGCCGTCTGAAATATTTCAGACGGCCTTGTGTTATTTTAAATCCACGTCAAACAAGCCGCGCAAAGCATTGCTTAAGCAAATTTTTTCGGCGCGTTGCAGCATATCGCGCGTGATGCGGCTTTCGAATACCTTATCCGTGTCCAGATGGTGCTGCGGATTATCCAACACTTCCTGCCGCATTACACCGTTGAGAATAGCCAAATCCAGAGTAGGAGTGTGCCATGCGCCATCAATTTTAACGAACACATTGCTGCGGCCGCCTTCGAGCAACAGGCCGTCTGAATTGAAGAACAGGGTATCGAATGCCCCTTGTTCGGCGACGTGTTGCCACGCCTGGTCAAAATGCGCACGACGGGTGGTTTTAAAGCGGCGGAGGATATCCTGATTCGGCAAGGCATGATTGCTGATGATAACGTACTGTTTGCCTACCAATCCGGCCAATGGCGCGTGGGCAAAGACCAGTCCGCCATCATGCTCAGGCAACAGCGCGATTTTCAAGCGTTGTGTTTCAGACGGCATTTTCATCAAATAATCATTGATTTGCGCGGCAAAGTCCGCATTCAAAGGCAGGTTCAAGGCTTGCGCCGACGTGTTCAGACGGTCTAAATGCCGCGCCAATAAAGAGCATTGCTTTTGCTCGACGCGCAGCGTTTCAAAAATACCGAAATCCGGTCGCAAATCAGTGAGAAAACGCGCTTTCCAGCCGCATTCCGCCCATTCCGCTTCAGCTTGGCTGTCGATGACAATGCCGGAGCCGACACCATATTCAGCGTGAAAATCAGCGGCGGATTGTCTATTTTCAGACGGCCTGAGTATCAGCGTGCGGATCACCACGTTTAACACGCCTTCAAAGCCCAAACCGCTTGTACAAGGGTTGAGAAAACCGATGCTGCCTGTGTATAAGCCACGCGGAGAGGTTTCGAGCTGCCCGATCAGGCTCATGCTCATGCGTTTGGGCGCACCGGTAATCGAGCCGCAGGGAAAGGCAGCGTGGAAAATATCGGCGGTGCGGGTGCCCGGTCGGGCTTGTGCTTCGATCGCACTGGTCATCTGCCACACGCTGCCGAACTGCGATACCTTAAACGGCTCGGGTACGCGCACGGAGCCGGTTTGCGCGATTTTGCCCAAATCATTGCGCAACAAATCGACAATCATGATGTTTTCCGCGCGGTTTTTGGGGTCGTTGCGCAAATCGGCAGCGCGTTGCGCATCACCGCCGTCGTTTAAAATCGGTGCCGTGCCTTTCATCGGTTCGGTGGTGATGAGGCCGTCTGAAGCAATGTTGAGGAAAAGCTCGGGCGAAAAACACAAAGTCCATGTATCGAGGCCGTCTGAATCGGGCAGGTGGCACAAGGCGGCATAAGGCACGGGCTGGCGCAAGCGGCGGTATAAATCGATCGGATTGCCGTAGGTATCGAAATGCAGGCGGGTGGTGTAGTTGATTTGATAAGTGTCGCCGCGGCGGATGGCTTCGTGAATCTCAGTGACGGCGTGCAGGTAATCCGCTTGGGAAACATGGTTTTGCGGTGTGCTGATGCCGCAAAACAGGCCGTCTGAATGCGTGTCGAGCCATATCGGCGCAGCTACTGCCTCGCAGCTTGCAAACCAATGCACGGCCAAGCAGCCGCTTTGTTCGGTAGGAAGGTTCAATAACGGCAAGCCGAAAGCGTAGTCTGTACACAACAGCGCAAACCAGCCGTTTTGCCAACCCTGTTGCAAAAGGTCATCCAGCGTATCGAGCTCGTGCGCGTGTAAAAAACAGCTTTGTTGATGATTTTGATAGAGTTTTGCCCGACCGGTAACCGCGTCGTCGAGAAGTGCGAAAAAAAACATGATGACAATAGATAAGTAGATTGATTATACAATAAATTTACATAAATCAGCAGGAAAAAGCCGACGCATTATAAATGTGTAAGATTATGTAGGCCGAAGGCGCAGAAAAGCGTTAAAATAAGCATGAAAGGAAATCATACCACTAAAAAACCTTTTCCATGATAGGAGTTAAGATGACAGAAACACAATTGCAACCTTTTGAAGAAGTGAAAACCGATGTAGCGGAAAACAAATTGGAAGTGTTTGAAAAAACCGTGTTGGAATACGAAGGTCAGGTCACTTCGGAAGATTCCAATTCCGCGCCATTGCCGGAAAGCTATCCTTACCGCCAGCGTATGCGCCGCGCCGTGTATGAGCGCGAAAAGAAAAAGCTGCAAATCGAATTATTAAAAGTGCAAAGCTGGGTCAAAGAAACCGGCCAGCGCATTGTCTGCCTGTTTGAAGGCCGTGATGCCGCAGGTAAGGGCGGTACCATCAAGCGCTTTATGGAGCATTTAAATCCGCGCGGCGCACGCGTGGTGGCCTTGGAAAAACCAACCACCACCGAACGCGGCCAATGGTATTTCCAACGCTATATCACCAATCTGCCGACCGCCGGCGAAATGGTTTTTTTCGACCGTTCATGGTACAACCGTGCCGGTGTCGAGCGGGTGATGGGTTTCTGTGAACCAAACGAATATTTGCTGTTTATGCGCCAAGCACCTGAATTCGAACGTATGCTGGTGGCCAGCGGTATTCATTTGTTCAAGTTCTGGTTTTCGGTGAGCCGCGAAGAACAGCTGCGCCGCTTCATTTCCCGTCGCGACGACCCGTTGAAACACTGGAAACTCTCGCCGGTGGATATTCAATCACTCGACCGTTGGGATGACTATACCGAAGCTAAAGATGCCATGTTCTTCCACACGCACACCGGTGATGCGCCGTGGACGATTATCCGATCCGACGACAAAAAACGCGCGCGTCTGAATTGTATCCGCCATTTCCTGCACAGCTTGGATTACCCGGGCAAAGATGAAAAAGCCATCGGTAAAGTCGACGACAAAATCATCTTGTCGCCTAATGTGCGTTACCAACAACAGCACGTTGAAATCGGTCACGATTAATCTGCGCTGAAGTGAATGTTCAAGGCCGTCTGAAACCTGATTGGGTTCAGACGGCCTGATACCTTTGGAAAACCGCCATCTTTGGCACATTTCTTTGTTGTACGCTGCTCGAAAACTTGCTTATCTGTATGTCTGCGCTTATGCGTTTGCTTACTTCTGACTGCATTCAAACTCTAGAACAAAGATCTCAAGCGGAGTCATCGTTTAAAAAAACAACAGAAATTGGCTCGTTTCAAACTTATATTTTGGAGTAATGGTTCAAGATGTTCTGTAGCGATATTTCCTTCAAACAAAACCTACATGCGAAATTAAATAAAAGTATTGTTATGTCAAACACTTAACAAAGCACTATTTTTTGAATGAAGCAAACTGTTTCATGATGTAAATCAAGGATGTTGGTAAAAATATTACTTATACTGCTTTTAAGTGAAATTTTATTACCTACTAATTTTTCAGGAGAAAATCATGAATGCGTCTGCCGATACTACCGTGAACCCTGCCGTTACGGAGGTCAACCGTTTGGTTGAGAAAGGGTTGGTTGCGCTGGATCAATTCCGCACGCTCAATCAAGAACAAATCGACTATATCGTGGCCAAAGCCTCGATTGCCGCGCTCGACAAACACGGCGTGCTGGCCATGCACGCGGTGGAAGAAACCGGCCGCGGCGTGTTTGAAGACAAAGCCACCAAAAACCTGTTTGCCTGCGAAAACGTGGTGCGCCGCCTGCGCGATTTGAAAACCGTGGGCGTGATTAGCGAAGACGACGTAACCGGCATCACCGAAATCGCCGACCCGGTGGGCGTTATCTGCGGCATCATCCCCACCACCAACCCCACTTCCACCACGATTTTCAAAGCCCTGATTGCGCTGAAAACCCGCAATCCGATTATTTTCTCTTTCCACCCTTCCGCCCAGCAATGTTCCGCCCACGCCGCGCAAATCGTGCGCGATGCCGCCATCGCCGCAGGCGCGCCGGAAAACTGTATCCAATGGATTGAAAAACCCTCGATGGAAGGCACGTCTTCGCTGATGAAACACCCCGGTGTGGCCACCATTTTGGCCACCGGCGGCAATGCGATGGTGGAAGCAGCCTATTCCTGCGGCAAACCCGCGCTCGGCGTGGGGGCGGGCAACGTTCCGGCCTATGTGGAAAAATCCGCCAACATCAAACAGGCCGCCCACGATATCGTGATGTCGAAAGCGTTCGACAACGGCATGATCTGCGCCAGCGAGCAGGCGGTGATTGCCGACAAAGAAATTTATCAAACACTGGTGGAGGAATTTAAATCCTACGGTGTGTATTTCGCCAATTCCAAAGAAAAAGCGCTGCTTGAAGAATTTATTTTCGGCGTGAAAGCCAACAGTGAAAATTGTGCCGGTGCCAAACTCAATGCGGCCGTGGTGGGCAAATCGGCCGCCTGGATTGCCGAACAGGCCGGCTTCAAAGTGCCCGAAAAAACCAACATTATCATGGTGGAATGTCGCGAAGTCGGCAAAAAAGAGCCGTTAACCCGCGAAAAACTTTCGCCCGTATTAGCCATGCTCAAAGCCGAGAGCGCCGAAGCAGGTTTGAAATTTTCCGGGCAAATGGTGGAATTCGACGGCCTCGGCCACTCGGCCGCCATCCACACCGCCGACAAAGAGCTGGTGAAAACCTTCGGCGAGCGCGTGAAAGCCCTGCGCGTGATTTGGAACTCGCCCTCTTCGTTCGGCGGCATCGGCGATGTGTATAACGCGTTTCTGCCCTCTCTGACCTTAGGCTGCGGCTCTTACGGCAAAAACTCCGTGGGCGGCAACGTTAACGCCGTGAATCTGTTAAATATCAAAAAAGTAGGTCGTCGGAGAAACAACATGCAATGGTTTAAAGTGCCCGCCAAAATCTATTTCGAACGTGATTCCATCCAATATCTGCAAGACATGAAAGATTGCGAAAAAGTGATGATCGTTACCGACCGCTCCATGGTGGATTTGGGTTTTGTCGATAAAATCACCCGCCAGCTCAACCTGCGCAAAAACAAAGTGACCGTGCAGCTGTTTACCGACGTGGAAGCCGACCCCAGCGTGCAAACCGTATATAAAGGCACCGACCTGATGCGCAGTTTCCAGCCCGACACCATTATCGCGCTGGGCGGCGGCTCGCCGATGGATGCGGCCAAAGCCATGTGGCTCTTCTACGAACAACCGCAGGTTGATTTCGAAGATTTGGTTCAGAAGTTTATGGATATCCGCAAACGCGCGTTCCGCTTCCCCGAATTGGGCCGTAAAGCCAAATTTATCGGCATTCCAACCACCTCGGGCACCGGCTCCGAAGTAACGCCGTTCACCGTGATTAGCGACGGCGAAAAAAAATACCCGATTGCCGACTACTCGCTCACGCCCACCATCGCCATCGTCGATCCTTCGTTCACCATGACCGTGCCCGCCAGCGTTACCGCCGACACCGGTATGGACGTGCTCACCCACGCGGTGGAAGCCTATGTTTCGGTGCTTGCCAACGACTTCACCGACGGTTTGGCGCTGCAAGCCATCAAGCTTGTGTTTGAATTTTTGGAACGCTCCTACAAATACGGTGCCGACGACCCCGAAGCCCGCGAACGTATGCACAACGCCTCCACCATCGCCGGCATGGCTTTTGCCAACTCGTTTTTGGGCATCAACCACTCGCTGTCGCACAAAGTGGGCGGCAAATTCCACACCACCCACGGCCGCACCAACGCGATTTTCCTGCCGCACGTTATCCGCTACAACGGCACGCGCCCGCAGAAAACCGCCACATGGCCGAAATACAACTACTACAAAGCCGACGTGAAATACCAGGAAATCGCCCGCACCCTCGGCCTGCCGTGCAGCACACCGGCCGAAGGCGTGGAATCGTTTGCCAAAGCCTGCGACGGGCTGGCACGCAAAGTGGGCATCAAAATGTCGTTCAAAGAGCAAGGCATCGACGAAAAAGCCTTTATCGCCGCCCGCAAAGAGCTGGCGCTGATGGCCTACGAAGACCAATGCTCGCCCGCCAACCCGCGCCTGCCGATGGTGGCCGATATGGAAGAAATCCTCACCAAGGCTTATTACGGCGAATAATGCGTTATAGCATTAAACAGCAGGCCGTCTGAAAAAATCTTTTCAGGCGGCCTCTGTGTTTGCCGACCTTGAAAAATCGGCTTTTGAATTCTGTATCTTAAATTTACGGCATATTTATAGTGATAATGGGTTTTAATATATTTAACAAAACAAACAAACTTTAATGGGGGGAGTCATAAAGACAGAATCGCTATGATCCGTGATTCGGTTCATTGTGCATTCTTTTTATTTTTTAAACATATTATCCGATAAATCCCGCCATAGCCTGTTCAGAAGACTTCAAACAACCCGTACTCAAAAAACTCCGTCAAGGACGGTTCGCAGAGCCGCAAAAGAATCCGGCACCGCCATTCTCCACCATCACGCTTTGGAGACGCCCTCCGGCTCCCCAAGTCCCTCCAAGGCAACGCAAAACCCGCAAAATCAGCGCCCAAGCACTGCTCGAAGATGTCGGGCGTTATCCTGATGCCTATTGCTGTGAAAGAGCGCAACGCTTTGGCTGTTCCCATACGCCATACACAAAGCATTAAAGCGATACGGCATCAGCTGCAAAAAAAGACCGGCCGCCACCCGAAAGCCGGCAGAAGGCTCAGAAAAAACTTCCTGAAGTTACTGCACCGCTACATCCTCCGTAACCGTCCGGTTGTTTGTTCAGACGGGAGCTGATTCGGAAAATCCTGTTACCGGCCTTACGCTTATGCGCCAAAAAGCCGGCGTTGTTATGCGGCCTCCGTGTTGAAACGTCGGACAGAATAACCTCCGCCGATCAGAATGCAATGACCGAAACAGGGAGGCATTATGCCGCATACCCGATGGTAATCAGTAAAAGTTAAAATTCAATTACCGGAAACAGGAGCATATCATGCCGAATATTTTGATTATCAACGGCCACCAGCCTTATGATTTTTCCAAAGGCGAATTAACCGGAACTTTGATTGACATCGCCGAAAAAGTTTTGACCGGTAAAGGCTGCGCCGTCCGCCGCAGCCGGGTAAACGGTTACAGCGTGGAAGACGAGTTGGCCAAATGGCAATAGGCGGATGCGGTGATTTTCCAGTTCCCGTCCAACTGGATGATGATTCCGTGGTCTGCCAAAAAATATATGGACGATGTCTTCACCGCAGGTATGGGCGGCATTTTGTGCGATACCGACGGCAGACACCGCGACAATCCTGCCGCCGGCTACGGCACGGGCGGGAAAATGCACGGCAAAAAATATATGCTGTCCGCCACCTTTAATGCGCCGGAAAACGCTTTCGGCAACCCTGACGAATACTTGTTCCAAGGCAAAGGGTTGGACGATCTGTTTTTCCCCGTCCATTGCAATTTCCGCTTTTTTGCGATGGAGAAACTGCCGACCTTCGCCTGTTTCGACGTGGTTAAAAATCCGCAAATCGGACGGGACTTAAAGGATTTCGAAGAACATATCCGCAGATATTTCTAAAAAAACCACCGCTTGCAGCAATACAGGCGGTGGTTTTTCTCCCAATTTTTGCAAAAATTTTTCAGACGGCCTTTTGTGCCAAAATTCCGTCTAAATTTTCTTCTAGCCAATCAACCAAATGATGGATTTTCTCGGCAGCCTGCATACCGTAATCGGTGAGTGTATATTCTACGTGAGGCGGTACGGTATCGAACGATTTACGGACCAGCATTCCGTCCTGCTCCAACTGTTTCAACGTTTCGGTCAGCATCCGCTCGCTCACACCCTCAATTTCCCGTCGGATTTCCGAAAAGCGTTTGGTTCCTTGCCGCAACACAATCATCACCAATGTTCCCCAACGGCTGGTCAAGTGGTTTAAAACTGCCCGGCTTGGACAGTTTTTAGAAAGCACATAACCTCTATTGAAATCTTCCATAAATTTAAATCCTTAAAAATCAATTAGTTAAAAATTATTTTCAAACTTACTATTTTGTAAGTACTTACAAAAAGTAATTTATAAAACTATACTACGCCACATCAACTAAATATTCAATATTTAAGGAAATCCAATGAAAAAATTACTTTTAGCAACAACAGCACTATTTACTACTCTTTCAGCAATGGCATCAACCACGCCGGAGCAAAATAAACAAAATGCCCTAGAATTTTACGAAATGGCATTTAACCAGCACAAAGTAAAAGAAGCGACTGCAAAATATATTGGCGCTGAGTATTTGCAACACAATCCAAGCGTTAAAGACGGCGGGCAGGCATTTATTGAGGCGTTCGAGCCGTTTTTAAAAACACACCCGAAATCAAAAGCAGAAATCAAACGGGTGGTAGCGGAAGGTGATTTGGTGATGTTGCACGTCCACAGTACCATTGATGAGAACGATCGCGGCGAAGCGGTAGTGGATATTTTCCGCTTCGATGATAACGGCAAAATTGTTGAGCATTGGGACGTTATTCAAGCCATACCGGAAAAAACCGAAAGCGGCCGTTCGATGTTTTAATTTTCACTTTTTAAGGAGCACAAAATGAAAAAATTTGCCGTAATTGGCGCAACCGGCTATGTCGGCTCTGCCGTTGTTAAAGAATTGGCAAACCGTGGCTGCCAAGTAACCGCATTTGCCCGCAATGCAGGCAAAGTGCAACAAGCAGACAATGTACAAGCGGTCGCTTTTGATGTGGAAAATGCAAAATTTGCCGAACAGTTGCAAAGCTTTGACGCAGTAGTAAGTGCATTCAACCCGGGCTGGAATAATCCGAATATCGGTGCAGATTTCACTCGTGGGGCGAAAGCTATTGTAGAAGCGGCAAAAGCCGCTGAAGTGCCATATTTGCTGGTGGTCGGTGGTGCAGGCAGCTTGTATGTTGCCCCAAATCTGCAAGTGATCGACACACCGGATTTCCCGAAAGAAATTTATGACGGCGCAAACGCTGCCCGCAATCTGCTGAATGATCTGCGTGATCGCCGAGATCTGAACTGGGCATTTATTTCCCCGCCGGCAATGCTCGGCGCAGAGGCCGGCTTTAGCGAAGAACGCACCGGCTCTTACCGTTTGGGCGGCGAAGAATTACTGATGGACGGCGACACGCCCGCCGGTATCAGCGTAGCGGATTTGGCAATTGCCATCGCTGATGATGTGGAACAAAAAGCCCATCTGCACCGGCGTTTTACCGTAGCGGCATTGTAAAACTTTCCCGAAAAAACACCGCTTGCAACAATACAAGCGGTGTTTTTTTGTCAAAAATTTGCAAGGTTTTTTCAGATGGCCTGATATTAAACCTTCAATACTTCCACCACCGCCCTTAATGCGGGTGAGATATTGCGGTGGGGGTAATACAGATACAATGCAGGCAAAGTTTGGCTTTGGGTGATAAGCATACGGATAAGTCTGCCATTGGTTAAATCGTCCGCCACCAAATCAAGCGGCACATAAGCTAAACCTAATCCTTCTTTAGCTGCGCTAGTTTCGGCATAGCTGTCACACACTTGCAAACGGGCATCCGGTGTGTGGTAAAACGGTACGCCGTTGTTATCAAACTGCCACGCATAAACCTTACCGTTTTTCATTTGATAGCCAATACACCAATGCTGACGAAGTTCATCAAGATGTTGCACAAAACCGTGTTTGTCAACATAGTCAGGCGAGGCGACCAATGCCATTTGCAGTTCTTGGCTGATTTTCACCGCAATCATCTCATCACCGACATCACTCCCTAACCGCACTCCTGCATCAAATCCTTCGGTCACAATATCCACAAAACGGTTGTCGTTAATCAGTTCGAACTCAATTTGCGGATATTGATGGCGGATTTGTTTGAGTTTGGGCAAAAAAATCTTATCTATGGCCTGTAAACTGGCATTGATACGCACTTTACCAGACGGTGTATCTTTCAAGTGAGCAAGTTTTCCGATGCCGTCTTGAATGTGTTCAAAGCCGTTTTGAAGTTCACTAAATAACACATTGCCGGCTTGGGTGAGTGAAACGGTACGTGTAGTACGGTTAAGCAGTTGCAACTCCAACTGCTGTTCCAACACTTTGATGGTTTGGGATAAGGCTTGAGGCGATACGCCTAATTTGGCAGAGGCTTGGGCAAAATTTTTCTCTTGGGCGACCACCAAAAAGGCAAACAAACTGTTGTAATTGATTTTAGGCATTGGTGATTATTATCAATTTAAAATTGATAGTCTAACAAAAAAATGCGTGATTATCATCTTAAAGTTGATTTTGTATAATGTCGCCATTGATAATTTGATTTAAGGTAAACCACGATGAAAATGAAAAACTTAATCACCGTTTTACTGTTACCCACAATCTTTTTAGGAGCAACTACTATGGCAAAACCTATTCCCCAATCCGCTCAAGAAATCAGTGTGCCTGCCCAAACCATAAAACTGACCCAAGAATGGGATAAGGTTTTTCCGAAATCGGATAAGGCGGAGCATCGCAAAGTTACCTTTAAAAACCGCTTCGGCATTGTGCTGGCAGGCGATTTGTATCTGCCCCAAAAGGCCTTGAAAACTGGTTCGGGCAAACTGCCTGCCATTGCCGTATCAGGGCCGTTCGGAGCGGTCAAAGAGCAGTCCGCCGGCCTGTATGCGCAGACTTTGGCGGAGCGGGGCTTTGTAACACTGGCGTTTGACGGATCCTACACAGGGGAAAGTTCCGGCCTTCCGCGTAATATGGCAAGCCCTGAAATTTATACCGAGGATTTTAGCGCCGCGGTGGATTTTCTGAGTAATTTGGACAATGTGGATAAAAATAACATCGGGATTTTGGGGATTTGCGGCTGGGGCGGATTTGCCTTAAACGCCGCCATTGCGGATCCGCGTATAAAAGCAGTGGCAACCAGTACTATGTATGATATGACCCGTGTAATTGCCTATGGCTACAATGATAGCAACGACGCCGATGCACGCTATGCTATGAAACAGGCAATGAACAACGCCCGTACCCCCGCATCACAAACAAGTTATGCCGAACTGTCGCCTGCCAATAACCTGCGCGCCAAAGATTTTAAAGCGGATACCCCACAGTTTATCAAGGAATATTCTGATTTTTACACCACCGAAAGAGGCTTTCACCCACGGGCGGTCAATTCCAACCCTGACGGTTCGTGGGCAACCACGGCAATGCTCGGACTTATCAATATGCCGATCCTGCAATACGCTGCAGAAATGCGCACGCCGGCCTTAATCGTACACGGCGAACGCGCCCACAGCCGCTATTTCAGTGAAGATGCGTATCTGTCATCGGGTAGCCCCGACAAAGAGCTTTATATCGTGCCGGACGCGAGCCACACTGATTTGTACGACAACAAAGCAGGTAAAATTCCTTACGATAAGTTTGAGCAGTTTTTTAAAGCAAAATTGCAATAACGCTGTCTAAAAAAGACGTTAAAAAACTTCAGGCGGCATTTATGATGCCAATTCGGTAAATCCGGTTAAGGATACTGAAATGCCGCCGGTGTAACCATCAAAGTAATTAAAATGTAAATTGACAGGCAAAATGATAAAACACCTGCTATTGCCGTTGCTGCTATTTCCAGCGGTAACTTTTCCGGTAGGAAATACACCGTTAAAACCACAAGTTCAAAGCACACAAAAACCCCATATACAGGAGTCAGAAATGAATGATGCTCATCAAACCGCCTACTTTACCGCAAACGGGCAAACCTTTGATATACAGCTTGAAAACAACCCTACCGCCCAAGCCTTTGCAGAATTGCTGCCACTTGATTTGACAATGAGGGATCATTTAAATAATGAAAAATTCGCTGCCTTACCCAACGCATTGCCACGCCAAGACCAAACAGCAGGGTATATTCAAACCGGAGATATAATGCTCTACCAAGGCGGCACACTGGTAGTGTTTTATGAGTGTTTTACAAGTTCCTACCGTTATACCCGCATCGGCAAAATCAATAATCCCGACCAGCTGAAACAAGCACTTGGACGAAAAGATGTTCAGGTAAAGTTGACAATAGAATAAAAACTGAAATTTTTTATCATCACTGTCCGGGCGGATAAATCATCTCATCTACAATGCAGCAGATAAGCCGGTGATCGGTTACATAAAATACCCCCGGATTCCCTTTATCCTGTGTACCGATAAAAAACAACCAACCTTTTCTCTTACTGCCCCGAGCTTGAATACATTCCAAACGTGCAGCCTCTATTTCCTGTAGAACAACACTGCGCTTTTTAGCACGCCAATCTTTCCAATTCACCCTTATTTGATAAGATTCAATCAGTTTGCTGTTTTCCCATCTGCCGCAACCGGTTTGAATTTCAAGGTAAGCCTCTGTCTGATTGAGTTTGTGCCAACTGATGGGGGCATAAAAAATGTGCGGTTCCTTATACTGTACAATGCCTTTATTACTCAAACGCCAAAAAATTTCCTGATACGTCTTTCCGTTAATGTCAGGTATGCTCAAAGGCAAATCCCGATCATAAGGATAATTTAAAAACACACGGCAAATAGAACGGATAGTCTGTGCCGCCCAAGTACGGGTTCTTTTCACCGTATCCGTTCCCTCCGTACGGCCTGCCCGCGTCCGGTAGGCAGAAATTGCCGCAGGGGCCTCAGTTGAGGAGGTTACTTCACGTGTGTCTTTCAATAAAAGCCTGTTAGGGAAGCTTGCCGGAAAACCTCTATCAGTAGAAATACGCTGTTTTTTTGCTTTTTTCACGATTTCGGCATCACCTTCTACATCACAATCGGGTTTATGCCCTAATTTTGCACTGAAATATGGACGCTTTTTGTTTTCCGCCCGAAAAGAACAAGGGGTAACCTGAATATGGCATCCTCTGCACAAATAGCCATATGAGTCCACAAAATCCAGTTCCCACAACTGCTCTGCATCAATAATTTTACCCGTATGTTTATCTATTGCCGATTCCATAATTCCTTACCCTCTTAAATATACCCTTTGCATATTGTTTTGACAGAATTTCACTGCCCTATAGCCCGTATAAATATACTTATAAACTATTTTACCAACTTTGGATTTAATTTTTTGTTTTTTAAATATTTTGGATATGTTTTTGCAAAATCCCCCAAATACGCGTGATGTGTTTTTGCCTGAAAAACCAATCAGATTTCAGACGGCCTGATTATGCCCCGCCGCCCCGTTTCAAATGAAACCGTATTGCAGAATTTCCTTGAAAAACGACCGCTTGTTTCATTAACCGAAATCGGCCACGCCTTTGGTTTGTCTGACAATCAGTCAGTGAAAGCGAGGCTGAATAAAATTCCGACTGTTTGGCGGCGGATTGATGATGAATTTTTGGCGTGGGTAAAGAATTAAAAAAAACACCGTTCGGCTTGAAGTTCAAGCGGTGTTTTTTTATTAAAAATCGGCAAAGGGTTTCAGACGGCCTGCCTAGCGGTTTGCCTCTCCCCATTCGCACAGGCTGTCTAAAACCGGAATGAGTGACAGGCCTTTGTCCGACAGGCTGTATTCCACTTTGGGCGGAATCTGCGGATATTCGGTGCGGACAATCAATCCGTCGGTTTCCAGTTCTTTTAAAGACTGGCTTAATGTTTTCACCGAGATTTTGCCGATTCTGCGCTGCAATTCGTTAAACCGCATATTGGGCGGATTGCGGTGCAGCCAGAATAAAATCACCATCTTGTATTTACCGCTGATCAGCGATAAAGCATAGCCGAAACCGGTTTCTTCCAGCGTTTCAATTGCTTTGTAATCGGGGGCGTTGAGCATTTACACTTTCCTTTGGGTGGGTATGTTACGGTAAGTTGCGTACTGTTTTTTTAAAACATACCCAATTATAATACCGGCACTGTCTTTTTTAAACCTTAAATCGGAGTGTTTTAATGAAAATACAAATCTGGTCGGACTATGCCTGCCCTTACTGCTACATCGGCAAACGCCATCTGGAACACGCGCTGGCACAATTTGCCCGCGCTGATGAAGTGCAGGTTGAATTCAAGGCATTCGAGCTTTACCCCCACGCCGGCAAAACGGCGGTCAACACTACTCAGCAGCGCATTGAGAAAAAATACGGCAAACCGCCGCAAGGTGCGTTGGAAATGATTGCCCATATTGAAAAGACGGCAGCGCGGGCGGGGCTTGAGATGAATTATCGGGCGGTGAAAAACACCAATACTTTCGATGCGCACCGCTTGGCAAAATGGGCGGACAGCCTGGGCAAAGGGCAGGAAATGCACGAGCGACTGATGCGGGCCTATTTTACCGATAATGCGGAATTGGCAGACCGGGACAATTTGGCGGAATTTGCCGCAGATGTCGGCTTAAACGGTGATGAAGCCAAGCAAATGCTCGCTTGTGGTGATTTTGTGCAAGCGGTCAAAAAAGATGAAAACGAAGCGGCAGCCGCCGGTGTGCAGGGCGTACCGTTTTTCGTATTCGACGGCAAAACCACCGCTTCCGGCGCAATGCCGGCGGACAGCCTGCTTAAGCTTTTAAACCAAGTTTATCAAGAACAGCAAAGCGGAAACCTAACCGGTGCCGCCTGCGGCATTGACGGGTGCGGATAATGGCCGCCGCACGCTTTATGCCGTCTGAACCACCGGTTGCGCTGGGCAAAAACAACGCCGGCAAATGCCTGATTCTCATCCACGGACTGACACTTTCAGGCAGGCAGTTCGCCCCGGCCGGACATTTCCTGCTGAACAGCCTGGGGGATAATTGGCGGATTATCCTGCCCACCGCGCCCAAGCAAAAAGTCACTTGGGCAGACGGCCGGACCACCACCGCCTGGTTTGATCTGCCCAAAGGCAGCTTTGTTCGGAATCAGGACGAAGCAGGGCTGCTGCAAGCCAAAACCTATATCCACAGTCTGGTTGAGGAACAAATCAGCCAAGGCATCGGAGCTGAAAATATTTTTATCGGCGGATTCTCACAGGGCGGCGCATTGGCGGTGTTGTCCGCATTGACTTACCCCGATACATTGGGCGCAGCAGTGTGTCTGTCGGGCTACCTGCCGATTGCCGATACCTTAACAAACTGTTTTGATAAAAAATTACCGCTGCTCTTCGCCCACGGCAGGCAAGATGTCCCCATTCCGCCCGATTTAGCGGAATCTGCGGTCAATCTTTTAAAAACCCACGGCTTTGACGTGGATTTTTACACCTATCCGATTGGGCATACGCTTGATGAAAAAGAACTCGCCGATGTGGCGCAGTGGTTGCAAAGCAGGTAGGAACACCGCCGCTTGCGGCACTGCAAGCGGTCAGATTACGGAGAAATTTCCCACATTGGCTTGAGGGGGTTGTCGAGCCATTAAAACACATTTGAGGCTTCCATCAATACGGCAGCCGGTAACTTCCATTCATCACTAATCCACAAAGGCCGTCTGAAGCTTCAGACGGCCGGCTGTTTTATCGCCATTTAAGGTTTGGGCCAACAGGCACAAGGCGGGTTGGATTGAGATGCGGTTGTGAAAAATAATAGAACCGCTTGGTGTAGGGAATATCCACGGTGGCTTGAATAGCAGGCTGTTGATAGAGATCGATCATATAACGGTATAAATGCTTAAATTCGCTCAACGGCTTCAAATTGCATTTATATAAATCCGCATACACGCTTTCAAAACGGATTAGGGTGGGAAACAAGAAAAAATCAGAAAGCGTGATCGTTTCGCCAAATAAATAGCGTGTTTGAGCAAGGCGATCATCTAATGTTTCAAGATTTTCAAACAATTTAGCGAGCTGTTTTTCATATTTTTGTTGCGAATTTGCCAGCCCGACTTGGTACACTTTCAACGTGATTTGCTGATTTAGCCATTCATTCAAACGCGAAATCTCTTCTTTCAACGCTTCTGGCACAAGGGTTGCGGGATTTTTGACGAAATCTTGCCATTCTGTGGCTAAGTGCAATGCCATTTCCGCTGAATCATTGCAAGCGATGGTTTGGGCGTGTTTATCCCATAACACGGGCAGGCTCACCCGCCCCGAATAATCGGGCTTGGCTTTGAGATAAATATCCCGCAAAAAAGCGCTGTGAAAGAGCGAATCGGGATACTGTTTGTTAAACGTCCAGCCTTGATCGAGCATTTCTGGGGCGGTGCTTGATGATGAAATCTCGTGATGTAAATCCAAATAATGGATCACCAAATTTGCACGGTGAGCAAAGGGGCAGCCGTAGGCGTAGTAAAAATGATAGCGGTGCGATTCTGCCGTGATTTGGGTAGGGAAATTATCCATTTCGGCAAGCGAATTGAGGTCGGCCCGCCATTGACCTTTTTCAAGAAGTGGCATTGTTATTCCTTTGTAAAAAAGCGGTCGAAATTGACCGCTTGTGATTAGAGAAGATGAAGATCGAGATGACCGACTTTTTCAATCGCTTTTCGGTAACTTGGGTGATGTTCCACCTGCTCTACAAAACGCGCGATGTTTGGGTAGGTTTCCTCTGGCAACAAAAACATTGCCACTTGAAGTGGGAAACTCATCATAATATCCGCCCCAGTGAGTTGCTCACCGCAGAACCATTTTCGATCACGCAAATGTTGTTCTACATAGTCTAAATGCAACGCCACTTGGCTGTTGAAATGATCTAATTTTGCGCCATCAGTCGCCAACATTTTTTGCACAATCGCAGGCATTATTGAGCCTTCAGCATAGTGCAGCCATTGCAAGTAGCGGTAATAATCGGGCGTATCTTTGCTTGGCGTTAATTGCCCGTTGCCATATTTTGCGATCAGATATTCCACGATCGCCGCACTTTCTGCCAGCACGAAATCATTATCAGCCAAAACCGGCGCTTTGCCGAGTGGGTGAAGCGTTTTAAAAATAGGCGGGGCAAGGCGAGTAACGGGTTCTCGCTCGAAACTTTTTACCTCAAAAGGCACGCCTAATTCAGCCAAAAGCCAAACAATGCGTTGCGAACGGGATTGTTTGAGAGAGTAGAGTGTGATCATTGTTTCTTCCTTATAATTAAGCATCATCACGGCGAGCTGTTGCACCACCGTCCACCGTCCAGATCGCCCCTGTTACCCACGAGGCTTGCTCAGAAAGCAAAAATGTGGCGGTTTCTGCCACTTCGTGCGGTAAGCCATTGCGGCCGAGAGCGTGCAGTTTTGCCATATTGGCTAAGGTGGATTCAACTTGCTCTTTGCTTGCAAAACGCTCAAAAATGTTGGTTTCAACCAAACCTATCGGCAACGCATTTACCCGAATGCCATATTCCGCGAGTTCCGCCGCAAGGTTTTTCGTCATTGCTTCTAAGCCTAATTTTGCCATTGAATAGGCAGTCATTGGCGTGGATTTTAACGGCAAATGGGAAAGGGCTGCCGTGATATTGACAATCGAGCCTGCTGTTTTCTGTGCGATCATCGATTTTGTTACCGCTTGGGTGATGAAGAAAATCGCTTTGTTCAAATTCAAATAGCCGTCATAGGATTTTTCGTCCGTGTCTAAAAAACTATTTGGAAAATAAACGCCCGCCGAATTGACCATTAAATCAATATCAGAATGGTGCGTATTAAGTTGCTCAATCAAGGCATTCACGCTTGCCATATCCAATAAATTGGCGGTTAAAGCGGCGATATTTTCTGCTCCAAACCGTTCGGCAAGTTGCAAGCGGGCTTTTTCGGCTTTTTCTGGACGATTGCCCACGATAACCGCTTTTCCGCCTTGTTCCAGCACTAATTTGGCGATTTCAAAACCGATCCCACTTGTGCCGCCGACAACTAATAATTTGTGATTGGTAAATTTTTTCATTGGTCTTTCCTATTCGTTTTCGTTGATAAATTGTTGATATTGATCGGCATATTGCGTAAGCATTTGCCCCATTGTTTGCATATCGATAAACCTCGCCCCCCGCCAAATTTCTTTACCATTGGCAAAAATCAGCACGGCTGGGGCGGTTAAAATGTGGTAGGCACTGGCAAGATCGGGGGCATCTGCAATGCTTACCGTGCCAACGTTTACTGGCTCAAATTGTGCGGTAATGTCCGCAATTTTGGCTTTCATCACGGTGCAAACGCCGCAGTTCGGGGCGGAAATATATAAAACCGCAAGTGGATTTTGCTTGATAAACCCATTGACTTCGTTGAGATTTTTTAAGGTTTTCATTTTTTACTTTTCAGGAAAATAAGGCATTGCAAGCGGTCGGTTGAGCAAAAAAAATCGCAAAACCGACCGCTTGTCGTACTTACTCAACCAGTATTTGGTTGATTAAACCCGCAAGTTGTGATTTCGGCATTGCCCCTGCCATACGTTGAATGTTTTTACCTTGTTTGAACGTCATCAAGGTTGGGATCGAACGCACATCATATTGCATTGCCAGTTGTGGGTTTTTATCGACATTGATTTTGACGATTTTCGCCTTGCCGTGAAATTCCTCCGCGAGAGCATCAAGTGACGGGGCGATCATCTGGCACGGCGGACACCAGTCCGCATAAAAATCCACTAAAACAGGCAATTCAGATTGCAAGACATCTTGTGCAAAAGCGGTGTCGCTTGAATAAATAATGTTGTTACTCATTTTTGTTCCTCGTTTGTGTTTTGTTGCGACATTATAGAAAGCCATTCGCTTGATTATTTGCCTAAATAGGGTAAATTATTGCCTAAAATGATTTTTGTGAGAAAAAACGATGAATAATGAAAAATATCAAAAACTTGCCGAATTGATTAAGAAATTTACCCAGCCTGATGGCAGTTTTTCGCCAACGAGCATTCCAACGCTTAATTTATGCCGCCGAAATCACAGTACAAATCCGATGCCGTGCATTTATCCGCTAAGCCTGTTTTTAGTGGTGCAAGGTGCGCAACATTTGAATTTTGGCAATACGGTGATGGAACTTCATCAAGGGCAAACAGCGTTAACTACAGTGGAATTGCCAGTAGTCTCAAATGTATTGAATGCTACAAGCGCCAAGCCTTATCTTAGCTTGCGAATTGAGTTAGATGTGATGATGTTGCGAGAGCTAGATGAGCAAACGCAGTGGCAAACCAACCTTTCCGCCCTTTCTGATAGCTTATCGGTGTTTTCGGCTGATGACGATCTGCTTGATGCGATTTTTCGCTTGGTAAAATTGCTCGAACAGCCCAAATTACAACCGCATTTAGCTCCGCTTATTCAGCGAGAAATTGCCCTGCGTTTGCTGGCAAGCCCGCATAAGGCAATGTTGAGAAAACTGTTTACCAACGGCACGGTAGAGCAAAGTATCGCCAAAATTATTGCCTATTTTAACGAGCATTATGCAGAAAAGTTGAATATGGACGAGTTAGCCAAACAGGTTTTTATGAGCGGATCGGTGTTTCGCCAGCATTTTCGCAAAATCACAGGCACAAGCCCGTTGCAATATCAAAAACAAATTCGGCTACAACACGCCCGCCGTTTGATGTTCAAAGAAAATATGGACGCCACCACCGCAAGCCTTGCAGTGGGCTATGAAAGCCCAACCCAATTTAACCGGGAATATGCCCGCTTTTTTGGCGAACCGCCGTTGCGGGATATTCAACGTTTGAAAGAAAATGAAATGCACTATGGCAGGATTGTGTAGAAAGTAGCAAAAAGCGGTACGATAATGCGAGCAGTCAAATTGCGGAGATTCCGCATTGGCTTGAGGCGATTATTAAATCACAAGCATTGAAACAAATTCTTGAGGCTCCCATCACTATGGCAGCCGGTAACTTCCATTCACCACTAATCCACAAAGGCCGTCTGAAAGGGCAAACGCCGCTGCCGCATTCCGATCGGGGTGTGCTTTACCGCACTAATGCTTATCGGGCGAAACCGGCTGGGAAAGGGATGGTGCAAAGCATGTCGCGCAAAGGCACGCCGGGACAATGCACCGATGGAGGGTTTCTTCGGTACATTAAAAGAAGAGAGCTTCTATCAGAAAGGTGCGTTATCGGTGGCAGAATTGGCTGGAGTGATGGATGATTATATACGTTATTATAATCATGAACGGATTGGTTTAAACTCAAAAAAGCTGAGTCCTGCGGCTTAAAGAACCCGGCTTGAAAAGGCTGTTTGAGAAAGTTTTTTAACTTGTTCAAGTATTGGGGGACAGTTCATTTTTTTTCGGGCGGCCTGAAGCATGCTTCAAGCCGTTTTTGCCGTTTATATCAGCCTTGGCTTTCCCATCAACATCAACTTATAATAAAGTTTAAATTCTTAAACGCATGGATCGAAATGAGCCAAAAAACCGTTGATATTTTGCGGGAATGTATCCCCACATTCACCGTGCTCAGCGATGAAAACCGCTTGATGATTTTGCATATTCTGTTTGAACACGGCAGCCTGAATGTTAATGATTTGACCGAACGCCTGCATTTGTCGCGCCCTGCGGTGTCGCATCATCTGAAAATTATGTTGGACGCGGGTTTGGTGGCGGTGGAGCAACACGGCAAAGAACGCTATTACGCCGCCACTCTGCAACAAGCCGGCGAACGCTTTCAACGCTTGATGGCATCTTTTGTGGCAGACGGTTGCATTGAACCTTAAGTTTTTACATTTTTCATTTAAATTTTTAAACTTATGAACTTGAGAGCCTAATCTTCATGAAATCCTATTTTATTAAGCAATATCAGAAAGCCCCTGCGATTTTAGGCGAAATGTCCGAACCTGTTATGAATGATGACGATGTATTGGTGGAGGTGTGCGCCGCAGGATTGAACCACTTGGATTTACGCATTAAAAGTGGCGAATTTAAAATGCTTGTGCCGTATTCATTCCCCTTGATTTTGGGGCATGATGTGGCAGGCAAAGTGATTGCGGTGGGCAAAAATGTGCGTCAATTGGCAGTGGGCGATGAAGTGTTTGCCCGCCCGCGCGATGGCAGAATTGGCGCGTTTGCCGAAAAAATCTCCATTCATCAAGATGATGTGGCGAAAAAGCCCAGTAATTTGCCGATGGCAGACGCGGCAGGTTTACCGCTTGTGGCTTTAACGGCTTGGCAAGCGTTGGTGGAAATCGCGCAAGTGAAAGCAGGTCAAAAAGCCTTTATTCATGCGGGGGCGGGCGGTGTCGGCACAATCGCTATTCAGCTTGCCAAATATTTGGGGGCATTTGTGGCAACCACGGCCAGCACGGCAAATGCGGATTTTGTGAAAAATTTGGGCGCAGATGTTGTTATTGATTATAAAAAACAAAATTTTACTGATGAATTAAAAGATTATGATGTGGTGCTCAATAGTTTGGATAAGAAAACATTGCTTAATTCATTGAAAGTTATGAAAAAAGGCGGTCGTTTGATTTCTATTTCAGGGCCACCCACGCCAGCTTATGCGAAAAAAGCAGGCTTAAATGTATTTTTGCAACTGGCGATGTATTTTTTGAGCCGTGGCGTTCGTTGCGCGAGTTGCAGAAAAAAAGTGGATTATCAATTTTTGTTTATGCAAGCCAATGGCAAACAGCTTGCCCAAATTGCCCGGTTGATTGAACAGGGACACATCAAACCTTATACACAATCCGTTTATCCGTTTGAACAAATCAATCAAGCATTTGATGAATTGGAACGCGGACGCACACGCGGAAAAATTGTGGTTACCATGCAATAAACGGTAGTTTTATCAAATTTAATTTAGGATATTTTTATGTTATTTCAACATTTTACTTTTAAAAACGGCAAAACCGCCAAAAACCGTTTCTTTAAATCCGCCATGGAAGAGCAGCTTGCCAAACACAATCAGCCCACTGCGCAACTGGTTCGCCTGTACGACAAATGGGCCAAAGGCGGCGCGGGCGTATTGGTTACGGGCAATGTGATGGTGGCCGACAACGGCAAAGGTTCTATCAATGACGTGGTGTTGTCGGACGAGCGTAGCATGGACACGCTCAAAGCATGGGCAAAAGCAGGCACGCAAAACGACACTTTGCTCATTATGCAAATCAATCACGCGGGCAAGCAATCGCCCAAAGTGGTGAATGCCAAGCCTGTCGCGCCGAGTGCGGTGGCATTGCAAGGCATGGACGGCTTTATCAATCCGCCACGCAAATTGGCGGACAATGAAATTGAGATGTTAATTCGCCAATTTGCCCACACCGCGCAAATAGCTGAAAAAGCAGGGTTTTCAGGCGTGCAAATTCATGGGGCGCACGGTTATTTGATTAGCCAATTTTTGTCGCCACACCACAATCGCCGTACGGATAAATGGGGCGGCAGTTTGGAAAACCGTATGTGTTTTTTGGTGGAGATTTACCATGCCATTCGGGCGGTGGTTCAGCCTGAATTTTTGGTGGGTTTGAAATTAAATTCTGCCGATTTCCAAAAAGGCGGTTTTGATGAAAGCGACAGTATTCAAGTCGTGCAAAAAATGTCGGAATTAGGTATTGATTTTATTGAAATTTCAGGTGGAAATTATGAAAGCCCCGAAATGCTAACCGCCAAAGCCAGCACACAAAAACGCGAGGCGTTTTTCTTGGATTATGCCGAAAAAGCGCGTGCCGTCAGCCAAGTGCCGCTGATTATTACGGGCGGTTTCCGTTCGGAATCTGCTATGAATGAGGCGTTGAATAGCGGACATTTGGATTTGGTGGGTGTGGCGCGTCCGTTGGCGTTAATGCCTGATTTGCCGAAACAAATTCAAAACGGAACGTATCGCACCATTACCACGGAACGCATTAAAACGGGTTGCAAAGTGGTTGATAATAAAGTCGGTGCGGTGTTGGAAATGGATTGGTATATGGAGCAAATGGCGTTAATCGGGCAAGGGAAACAGCCTGATCCTGAATTGTCGCCGTGGAAAGTGTTGCTGAAAGCGGTTTGGGCGAATGGCAAGGCTGGGCTGAGCACGGGTCGGAGTTGAGTTCAATTTGTTTCAGGCTGCCTGAAAATACAAATCAACACTTAATTAACAATTTATTTTTTGAATTTAAAATACGATGAATAAAAATACCATAACAAAATTAGCCGCATTGTTGTTGGGTTTGACATTAAACATAAATAGTCAAGCTTAAACGGTGTCTGTAATACCTGTGCAAACTGCTGTGCCGGTTGAAAAAAATTTATCATCATCCGTTTTATTGTGGATGCGTACCGATAAACCGCGTCAAGATAGTATGCAGCGTTGGCAAGGGCAGCATGCTCGAATTATTTCTGCCAATCCAGATTTGAAAGAGTATCGTCAAATTCATTTTACAGAACGCAATACAGGTATGTGGCAAGCCATTGATGGCGTGGAAACCCATATCCCCGATGAAAGAAAAATTGATGGGATAGCAGATGTTACTTTAAAAGGTCATTTTTCTGTTCAAGGCGAAAAGCAAAGTCAGTTGGCGCAGGCTAACGAAGTGAATTTATTTAAACGCACCATTTTGTATGCGGCAGCTCCTGAAAATTCCAAATGGTATCGTGTGGCAAACCGCAATGATGCTGTAAACGCTCGAAGTATGGTCTTTATTCGCAAACGGCCCAATATCAGCGAACATGAATTTCAACAATTTATCACAAGAATTAGCACCAAGTTTGGCGAATATGGGGAAATTGAAAGAATTGCGTACCGCAGCATATAGTCCATGGCAGCAAAGTCAATGGAATTCACCTAATGTGGAACATGATAATGCACCGGAAGTGCAGTTTCACGGGGCGTTGATTTTGGGCTTTACCGACCGTCAAGCGATGAGTGCATTTTTTCAAAGCGATGAATTAAAAAAACTTTCTAGAAGAATGGCGGTATTTAGTTCAGCCATTCATGCATATGATGTTGAGAAAACGCTAGTTTTTATTGATAATGGTCGACAAGTTAATCCGTAGTTTTTTCCTAAATTTAAATTCTATTCATTATCAAAAAACCGTTTGAAATTGCTTGTTTTCAGACGGTTTTTTTTATGATTTAAGCCAAATCTGCTTTGTTCAACCCCATCAATTTATCGGTACTGCCTGCGTCAGATTGAAACGCCACACAGATACGATTCCACGCTTTGACGGCACCGATAACAAAAGTTAAGGCAGCCAATTCATCTTTCTTTAAAATGAGCGCGAACCGCAGCATAGCGGCTGTCCAACGGCGCAGGTGGGTGCGTGAGACGTTGAAGTGCTCTGCGGTGCGCTGTTGGCTGTGCACCTGGTGGTAATGGAGTACGGCCCGGTATTTGAAGTGTAGGTTATATTTGAACATAAGAAAACTGCATCTTTTAAAGTTGGCGGGGGTGTCCGACTTTTGGGGTGCAGTTCAGTATTAGAATACTTGGTAAGTATGGTTACTTTGTATGAGATTTAACAAGGGTTTTGCAAAAGTCTCGGCCTTTTTTAATTATGAATAATGATAAGAAAATGGCCAGAAAGGCTTGACAGATATAAATCGCGCTACTATAATACACAGCTTGTCGGGTCGTTAGCTCAGTCGGTAGAGCAGCGGACTTTTAATCCGTTGGTCGAAGGTTCGAATCCTTCACGACCCACCAGATACAAAAAAACCTGCTTAGCAATAAGCAGGTTTTTTTACGCCTGTTGGATAGGCCGTAAGAGATTTGATTTTCAGACGGCCTTTACTAGATAAAACAAGCCGTTTGGCGTAAAATATGCGCAATTTTTATTGATCTTCTCAAAAGGCCGTCTGAATCCGCGGCCTGTCTTTATTTTTGGAAAACACCATGAGCGAACAGCACAATCCGTCTGTCGAGCAGCAACTTGACGAAAACCAAATCATGGCCTTGCGCCGCGAAAAACTCAACGATATCCGCAAAGTACGCAATGCCTATCCCAACAACTTCAAACGCGACAGCTTTGCCGCCGATTTGCACAATCAATACGATGCCTTAAGCAAAGAAGAGCTTGATCCGCAAGCCGTGCCGGTAAAAATCGCCGGACGCATGATGCTCAAGCGCGCGATGGGGAAAGCCAGCTTCGCCACCATTCAAGATACCAGCGGCCAAATCCAGCTTTACATCAATAATCAAGGCGTAGGCGAAGCAGTGCACGATGATTTCAAACATTGGGACATGGGCGACATCGTCGGCGCGGAAGGCATCTTGTTCAAAACCAACCACGGCGAATTGACCGTGCGCGTATCGGCGATTCACTTGCTGAGCAAATCGCTGCGCCCGCTGCCGGACAAACACAAAGGCTTGTCTGACCAAGAAACCAAATACCGCCAGCGTTATGTCGATTTGATTGCCAACGAAGAATCGCGTCAAACCTTCATTAAACGCAGCCAAATTATCCAGGCGGTCCGTAATTTCATGGTGGGCGAGCAATATTTGGAAGTGGAAACACCGATGATGCACCCTATTCCGGGCGGCGCCACGGCCAAACCGTTTGTCACCCACCACAATGCCTTGGATATCCCGCTGTATCTGCGTATCGCACCGGAACTATATTTGAAACGCTTGGTGGT
Source organism: Neisseria weixii (assembly GCF_042658245.1). NCBI lineage: Bacteria > Pseudomonadati > Pseudomonadota > Betaproteobacteria > Neisseriales > Neisseriaceae > Neisseria > Neisseria weixii. The sequence continues at coordinate 2,639 of NZ_JBHSPY010000030.1, read as the reverse complement.
CGGCGGTTTGGAGCGCGTGTTTGAGATTAACCGCAGCTTCCGCAACGAAGGTATGTCGGTGCGCCACAACCCCGAATTTACCATGATTGAATTCTACGAAGCTTTTTGCGATTACGAGCGCATGATGCAGATGGCGGAAGACATTATCCGCAGCGCATCGATTACTGTTAACGGTACGGCCAAAATCAGCTACAACGGCAAAGAAGTCGATTTGGAAAGCCCGTTTGAGCGTCTGACGATTTTAGGTGCAATTAAAAAATACAACCCGCACTACACCGACGAGCAGTTGAACGATGCCGAATGGCTGAAAAAAGAAATCGTCAAACACGGCGAGAGCCTGCCGCCGTCACCGGGCATCGGTAGCCTGCAATTGGCGTTGTTTGAAGGTTGCGCCGAGAGCAAGTTGTGGAACCCGACCTTTATCGTGGATTATCCGGTAGAAGTGTCGCCATTGGCGCGCGCATCCGACAGCAAACCGGGTTTGACCGAGCGTTTTGAGCTGTTCGTGGTCGGCCGTGAGTTGGCCAACGGTTATTCCGAGTTGAACGATCCGGAAGACCAAGCCAACCGCTTCAAATCTCAAGTGGCGCAAAAAGATGCCGGTGACGACGAAGCTATGCATTATGATGCCGACTACATCCGCGCGATGGAATATGGTTTGCCGCCGACCGGCGGTTGCGGTATCGGCATCGACCGTTTGGTGATGCTGCTAACCGATGCACAAACCATCCGCGATGTGATTTTGTTCCCGCAAATGCGCCCGGAATAAAATATTGTTTTCAAGGCCGTCTGAAACGTTTCAGACGGCCTTTTCTTGTGAATGATGATATACGGCAGTATTAAAGACGTTGGCATTTCTGTAAATACAACCGTTTAAACAGTCGCTTACACAAATGTCAACAATCTGATACAATTGTCTGCAATTCAGGCAGCCTGATTCAAAAGGCCGTCTGAAACGTTTTTTGATTTTGAAAGGTGATTATGACCGAATCTTTACACCAATGGGTGAATGCTATCAACGGCCCGCTGTGGAACGGTTTGATTTTCTTATTGCTGGGTGCGGGTTTGTTTTTTACCGTTGCGACCGGTTTCGTGCAATTCAGGTTGTTTGGCCGCAGCGTGAAAGAAATGTTGGGCGGACGCAAGCAAGGCAGCGATCCGCACGGAATTACCCCGTTTCAAGCGTTTGTAACCGGCTTGGCCAGCCGTGTGGGCGTGGGCAATATTGCCGGTGTGGCGATTGCTATCAGTGTCGGGGGGGCGGGTGCAGTGTTTTGGATGTGGCTGGTGGCTTTAATTGGTATGAGTTCGGCCTTTGCCGAATCGTCGCTGGCACAGCTGTTTAAAATCCGCGACTATGACAATCATCATTTCCGTGGCGGCCCGGCGTATTACATCACGCAGGGTTTGGGTCAGCGCTGGTTGGGGGTGTTGTTTGCCTTGAGCTTGATTTTCTGTTTCGGCTTCGTGTATGAAGCGGTGCAATCCAATACCATCGTGGCGGCCACCGAAGCAGCTTGGGGCTGGAACAAACACGCCACCGGCGTGGCATTGGTGATTCTCACTGCGCCGGTGATTTTCGGCGGCATCCGACGCGTGGCGAAGCTGGCTGAAGCGATTGTGCCGCTGATGGCGGTGTTGTATTTGCTGTTGGCGCTGTATATCGTGTTCAGTAACCTGAACATGATTCCACAAGTATTCGGTATGATTTTTGCTGATGCATTTAAAGTCGATGCGGCGGGTGGCGGTTTGCTCGGCGGCCTGATTTCGCAAACCATGATGATGGGCATCAAGCGCGGCCTGTATTCCAACGAAGCCGGCCAAGGTTCGGCTCCGAATGCAGCCGCGGCGGCGGAGGTGAAACACCCGGTGTCGCAAGGCATGATTCAGATGCTGGGCGTGTTTGTTGATACCATTATCGTATGCTCGTGTACGGCATTTATCGTGCTGGTATCGGGCATACACGGTGATGGGTTAAGCGGTGTGCAGTTGACTCAGGTGGCGATTGTGCAGCAGGTCGGCGGCTGGGGGGCGGATTTTTTGGCAATTGTTTTATTCTTATTCGCGTTTTCGACTATTATCGGCAACTATGCGTATGCGGAATCGAACGTGCAGTTTATCAAGAGCAACTGGCTGATTATGGCTCTGTTCCGCATGGGTGTGCTGGGCATGGTGTATTTCGGCGCAGTGCAGAGCGTGCCGCTGGTGTGGGACATGGCCGATATGGCAATGGGTACGATGGCATGGATTAACCTAATTGCGATTTTGTTGTTGTCGCCGTTGGTGTTTCTGCTGTTGAAAGACTACACCGCCAAATTGAAAATGGGCAAAGAGCCTGAGTTCAAATTGTCGGAGCATCCGGGTTTGAAACGTAAAGTCAAATCGGATATCTGGTAAGTGCAATCAACAAAGGCCGTCTGAATTTCAGACGGCCTTTGTTTGTCTGCTTGCGGAAATGATCGGAGAATCACAATATAGTTATATTGTTTGGTTAGGAGAATGTCATGCCGTCACCCACGCGCAGCAAACCGTTGACACAAGATGAGACCTTTGCAAAAACCCCAAAACTCCCCTAAATTCCCCCTAAAGAATTCAGAGGCGTTTTTTTATGAGCAGCTTCTTCCAGCAACAAGCCCGAA
>NZ_JBHSPY010000029.1:0-28735 GCF_042658245.1 Neisseria weixii | reverse complement strand
AGCGGGCTTGGATTAAAGGTGTTGGGAATCGGCTGAGAATGGCGGATGTGGATTGGCTGTTTCAGGCGTGTATCGATAAATAAGTTTATTTGCTATACATCTTACAGGCCAATACCTTGCAAATGCGAAACCCTGCCTTCAAACAAGAGCTGAAAACATGGTTGCGCTACAATAAAAAACACCAAGACCAAACACGGGACGGATTGAGTTACGCTGCCTTTGGTGCGCCGAATGTGCCGCGTTGGATAGCCGAAACCGCCATGTCGTTTGCCATGCGCGAAATACCGCAGCACAAGTCTTGCCAACGGCAAATAAACCGAGCCTCCCATTTCGCCCTGTTTACTCTGGAACAGCAAACTGTCACGCATTGGATCAACTTAGGGCGCACCCTGCAACGCTTCCTGCTTGCCGCCACCGCACACGGCCTCGCCCATTGCTATCTCAACCAGCCCTGTGAAGAACGCACTGTCGCACAAAATATGGCACAAGCCCTGTCGCTTAATACATCGCCTGTAATTTTGATACGCTTGGGCTGTGCCGCACCGCGCCCCTATTCATTGCGCCGAAATATTGCCGATGTGATAGACCAAAGCCAGACCCCGCAGATACGGCCAGCCGCCCCAAGCGGCGTAACCGTACGGTAGTCTGTTAATGATTCTGTTAATGATTAAAGTAACCATGCGCCAAGCCCGGCAAGCGTGCGCACGGTTACGCTTTGCTTGGGCAAAGCTTAGCCGTACCTACGGCAATAACGCCATGGTTTGGCATGAACAGGCCGTCTGAAAGTGATGTTTCAGACGGCCTGTTTTATCAACCAACAGTTTACAGCGTATCGGCAATTTCTTTCAGCATTTCAAACGATTCGGCCTGTTTGGCTTCGTCGTAAATATAGTTCAAAGCCATAATCTCATCGGCTTGGACGCGCGCTTGCAGGTTGAGCAGTTGTTTGCGCACGCTCTCTTTGCTGCCGATGATGTCTTCGCCCAGCATTTGTTTCACGGCAAATTCTTGGTCGTCGCTCCACACGGCCGACATATCGGCTACCGGCGGTTGCAGCGGTTTCATTTGGCCGCTGACCACGCCTAAAAACTGCTGTTGTTGCGAGGTGTGCAGCAAATGCGCTTCCTCGTCGGTATCGGCAACGATGATGTTGACGCAGATGATGACTTCGGGTTTGTCGAGATATTTTGACGGCTTGAAGCCGTTGCGGTAGATTTGCACCGCCATTTCCATCATGCGTGGGGCAAAGTGGCCGGCGAACACATACGGCATACCGAGTCCGGTGGCGAGATAGGCGCTTTCGGTGCTGGAGCCGAGAATATAAAGAGGCACGTTTTTATCCATCGCCAAATAGGCTTTGACGTAACCCTGCTCGTCTGCGCTGCCGAAATAGCGTTGGATGGTTTGGATGTCGTGCGGAAAATTCATCGACACGTCTTGCGCGTTGCGGCGCAAGGCCAAGGCGGTGCGCGGATCGGTGCCCGGCGCACGGCCGACACCTAAATCGATGCGGTCGCCGTATATGGTGGCCAAAGTGCCGTATTGCTCAGCCACGGCCAGCGGGCTGTGGTTGGGCAGCATCACGCCGCCGGTGCCGACGCGGATGGTCTGCGTGTTGGCCAAAGTATGACCGACCAGCAATTGTGTAGCGGAACTGAGCAAATTGGGCATATTGTGGTGTTCGGCAATCCAATAGCGTTCATAACCCAAACGCTCGGCGGTCTGCGCCAGCGTCACCATCGATTGGATAGCCTGTTTTGGGGTTTGGCCTTCGCGCAAAGGCACAAGGTTGAGCATGGAGAGTTTGAGCATAATCGTTCCTGATTGGGTGTGGTTGTTTCGATATATATAAGCAGATAAGGCTGTCTGAAAAATTATCAATGCTTTTTCAGACGGCCTTGATGAATAAAGTTTATTTTCAAGCAGGTGGATAAGGCAAACGCTTACCGAATCAGCATTCACACGTGTATCTTTTTATAATTGAATAAAATCATGGCTGCCATAAATATGCGCTAAGGCTGAGGCTTTTTCAAAATCTCCGCCTTTTGCACAATTCTTCGTTATGTGCTTCTCGAAATTTTGACTATCAAGATAATGCCTGCGCTTTCTGCGTGGCTCTAACTGAGAACTGTATTCAAATCCGGGGTTTGCACAGTTCACAGGCCGTCTGAACCTTTCAGACGGCCTGTGTTAAAATCTGCTGTCTTTTTTCTTTGGCCGCTTGTGATGAAACCGAATGCTTCTTTTTGGTCGACGGTGCCGCTGTTGGTGTTGCCGCCGCTGTTTTGGGCGGGCAATTTCGTGGTCGGACGTGCGGTGCGTGGCGATATTCCCCCTTTAAATTTGTCGTTTGGCCGCTGGGCAATTGCGCTGGCGGTGATTCTGCCTTTTGCGTGGCAACACATGCGCCGCGATTTGCCTTTATACAAACAATATCCAGCCAAAATCGTGGCGGTATCGCTGGCGGGAGTGGCGTCGTTCAACACCTTGGTTTATATGGGCTTGCACCACACGACCACCACCAATGCGCTGCTGCTCAATTCCTGCATTCCGGTGCTGATTATGTTTTTCGGTGTGTTGTTTTACCGCCAGACGCTGCTGCCGGCGCAGATTGGCGGCTTGGTGCTGTCGATGTCGGGCGTATTGAGCATTATTCTTCATGGGGAATGGGACAACTTATTGGCCATGCAGTTTAATTCGGGTGATTTGATTGTGTTTGCGGCAATGATTTGCTGGGCGCTTTATACCTTGTGGATGAAAACGCTGCCCGCCGAAATCAACCGCATAGGCTTGATGGCGGTGCAAATCATCATCGGCTTAGTCGCTTTAATGCCATTGTGGCTGTGGGAAACGGCTTCAGGCGCAGAGATTGTGTTCAGCCCTGCCGCCTTGCTCGCCTTAGCCTATGTCGGCTTGCTGCCCTCGGTGGCGGCTTATCTGCTTTATACAATGGCGGTGGAAAAAGTCGGGCCGGTACGCACGGGTTTGTCGGTGCATTTGATTCCGGCCTTCGGCGTGTTGCTGGCGGTGTTATTTTTAAGCGAAAAGCTGCACGCTTACCATCTCATCGGCATTGTACTGATTGCCTGCGGGTTGGTGTTATCCAACCGCAAATGATAACAAAATAGGCCGTCTGAAATAATTTCCCCTTTCAGACGGCCTTTTGTTAGTTTGTTTTAAATTGTCAACAAAAGCACGCGGATTTTTTGTTACAATACCGTCCACTACAATGATTTGCACATTAAAAGGATCAACATGAAAGTAGCTGTTGTCGATTACGGCATGGGTAATTTGCACTCGGTGCTGAAATCCGTACAGGCCGCGCAAAAATTGGCCGGCTTGCAGGCCGATATTTTTCTGACCGACAAGCCGGACGAAGTGTTTGCCGCCGACAAAATCATTTTCCCCGGCCAAGGTGCCATGCCCGACTGCATGGGCGCGTTGCAGCAAAGCGGCTTGGGCGAAGCGGTTTCAGACAGCCTGAAAAACAAGCCGTTCTTCGGCATTTGCGTCGGCGCACAATTATTGTTCAACCACAGTGAAGAAGGCGACACCGCCGGTTTGGGCTGGTTTGCCGGTGACGTGAAGCGCTTTGCCGCCAACCGCCACGATGCCAACGGCGGCAAATTGAAAGTGCCGCACATGGGCTGGAATGCGGTGCGCCAAACCCAAAGCCATCCGCTGTTTGCCGACATCGCGCAAAACACGCGCTTTTACTTTGTACACAGCTACTACTTCGCGCCGCAAAACAGCGACATCGTATTGGGTACCAGCGAATATCCGGAAGAATTTGCCTGCATTGTCGGCCAAGATAATGTGTTTGCCACCCAATTCCACACCGAAAAAAGCCATGACGGCGGCTTGCTGCTGTTGCGCAATTTCTTAAACTGGCAGCCATAAAGATCCGGCACGAAACAAAGCGTATCGAAGACGCCTGAATCGTGCTAAAATTCGCTAAATTGTGTAAAATGATTTGCACATCATGATTCTGTTTTTCAGAAAGCCTATCATCAGGCCGTCTGAAACCTACTTTGGAAAAATTATGTTACTTATCCCTGCAATCGATTTAAAAGACGGTCAATGCGTGCGTCTGAAGCAAGGCTTGATGGATCAGGCAACCGTATTTTCCGATACGCCGGCGCAAACTGCCGAACACTGGTTCAAGCAAGGCGCGCGCCGTCTGCATTTGGTGGATTTGAACGGCGCATTTGCGGGCGAACCGAAGAACTTCCCTGCGATTAAAGAAATCCTGGCCGCCGTGGCGCAACACATTCCCGTGCAATTGGGCGGCGGCATCCGTGATTTGGCCACCATCGAAAAATATCTGGATTTGGGTCTGACCGACGTCATCATCGGCACCGCTGCCGTGAAAAACCCCGAGTTCGTGCGCGAAGCCTGCAAAGCCTTTCCCGGCCAAATCATCGTCGGCTTGGATGCCAAAGAAGGTATGGTGGCGATTGACGGCTGGGCAACCGTGACCGAACATCATGTCATTGATTTGGCCAAACAATTTGAAGACGACGGTGTCAACAGCATCATCTACACCGACATCGGCCGCGACGGCATGATGAGCGGCGTGAACATTGATGCCACCGTCAAGCTGGCCGAATCGATTAAGATTCCCGTGATTGCCTCCGGCGGCCTGACCGATTTGAACGACATCCGCGCCCTGTGCGCGGTCGAAAAAAGCGGCGTGGCCGGTGCGATTACCGGCCGTGCAATTTACGAAGGCAGCATTGATTTTGCCGAAGCACAAAAGCTGGCCGATTCGTTGGCCTAATCTGTTTCAAACCATATTTTATAGGGTGCGCCTGCGTTTCATTTTACTGCGCCCTACCACGCTTGATTGCTTTGCCACGATATAAAACCAACAGGCAAAGCGGTTTTATTCAATCATTAAGGGGTTACACATGCTGGAAGCATTCGTCTTAGGCTTTTGGTTGATTTGGTCTGCCGACCGCGACATTTATCCGCTGACCGAAAGTCTGTGGTTTACCATTTTGGCCGTCATCATGCGCCAACTGACCGCTTTTGCCATACCGGAAATTGACGGTCATTGGGTGGCGCTCAACGGCGCATTATGGGTGTATATCGCCGTTGTTTTCATCATCGTCAACCGTTTCAGCACCAGCTTTATGAGCACCATGCTCATGGCCGCCGCTGCGGGCATCGGTTATTTTCAATTGCTGCAATATCTGCCCGACTGGGTCAGCGGCTGGCTGAGTTAGACCTAGGCCGCCTGACTCTTTCAGACGGCCTCAAACCTGTTGCACACACCGCAACCGCTTTTTATTGATGGAAATCCTTTCAATGGCATTGGCAAAACGCATTATCCCCTGTTTAGACGTAGATAACGGTCGCGTGGTCAAAGGCGTCAACTTTCTCGGCCTGCGCGATGCAGGCAACCCGATTGACGTCGCCAAACGCTATAACGACGAAGGTGCCGACGAGCTGACCTTTCTCGACATCACCGCTTCTTCCGACAACCGCGACACCATTTTGCATGTGATTGAAGAAGTGGCATCGCAAGTATTCATTCCGCTCACCGTCGGCGGCGGCGTGCGCTCAGTGGCCGATGTGCGCCGCCTGCTCAATGCCGGTGCCGACAAAGCCAGCATCAACACCGCCGCCGTGACCAATCCTGATTTGGTCAACGAAGCCAGCGGCTTTTTCGGCTCGCAAGCGATTGTGGTGGCCATCGATGCCAAAGCGGTCAATCCTGAAAACACACGCTGGGAAATTTTCACCCACGGCGGCCGCAAACCAACCGGTCTGGACGCAGTAGAATGGGCGGTGGAAATGCAGAAACGCGGCGCCGGCGAAATCCTGCTTACCAGCATGGATAGGGACGGCACCAAAATCGGCTTCAACCTGCCGCTGAACCGCGCCATTTCCGAAGCAGTCGATATCCCCGTAATCGCTTCCGGCGGGGTGGGCAATATGCAACACTTAATCGACGGCGTGAAAGAAGGCAAAGCCGATGCCGTGTTGGCAGCAAGTATTTTCCACTTCGGCGAAGTCAGCATTCACGAAGCCAAACTGGCCATGCAGGCAGCAGGGATTGAAGTGCGGTTGTAATCATTTCAGACGGCCTGCTGATATATTGCCGACAAGCCGTTTGAATGCGCTCTCACTAAAGTAAACATTTAATCCTTTATTCCATGCCGTCTGAAACCTAAAACACACACCACGCTTATGGAACTCGATTTTACCTTAGGGCAATATCTGCTCATCGGCTTTTTAGGCATTATCGCCGGCATCATCAATATGATGGCGGGCGGTGGTTCAAACCTGATTTTGCCGGTGTTGATGGTATTCGGTGTGCCGGCCGATGTCGCCAACGGTACCAACCGCGTTGGCGTGTTGCTGCAATCCGTCTCCGGCACCTGCGGCTTCCATAAAGCGGGCAAGCTGCCTACCCAAGATTTGCGCGGCATTATGGTACCGATGATGTTCGGCGGCGTGGCCGGTGCATTGTTTGCTTCTTTTGCGCCCGTGGATGTGTTAAAGCCCCTGTTATTGCTGACCATGCTTGGCGTAGCGGCGGTCGTAGCGTTCAAACCCGGCCTGCTGCTGCACGAGCCGGGTACGCAGCCGATTCGGGTTGCCGACAAGCCCAATTCGCGTTACGCTTTGTTTCTAGTCGGCATGTATGGCGGCTTTGTGCAAGCAGCGGCAGGCTTTTTGCTGCTGCCCGCACTGGCCGGTTTGCTGAAATACGATTTGGTACGCGCCAATGCGTTAAAAGTCTGCTGCACTTTGGGCTTCACCGCCGTGGCCCTGGTAATTTTCGTGGCACGCGGCCAAGTGATGTGGGACGTGGGTTTGGTGCTGGCCTTATCCAGTGCCTTAGGCGCACGTTTGGGTGTGAAAACCGCCATCAAGCTGCAACCCGAAACCCTGCGCAAAATCCTGTTTGCCATGACCTTGGCCGCCGTAGTGTCTGCCTTTTTGAAATAATTTTTCAGGCCGTCTGAAAACTTATGGCCGTTTCAAATAGAAATAAGACAAGGCGACAGCGACCGCCGTGTACACCCGGTACATAAGGAAACTGACCACGCCGGATGATTTTATTCGAAACGACTACTATCCACTTTCAGACGGCCTGTCAGGACATTCCGACATGAACACTGTAACCCTACTTTCCGCCGTCAAATTCGATAAAAAAGGCTTGGTGTGCGCCATCGCGCAAGATTGGCAAAGCGGCCGCGTGTTGATGGTGGCGTGGATGAATGCCGAAGCGGTCGCCAAAACCGCCGAAACCGGTTTTGCCCACTATTACAGCCGCAGCCGTCAAAAACAATGGATGAAGGGCGAAGAATCCGGCCATACGCAAAAAGTACACGAGCTGCGTTTGGATTGCGACGGCGATGCGATTGTGATGCTGATTGAACAACACGGCGGCATTGCCTGCCATACCGGCCGCGAAAGCTGTTTCTACCAAAAATGGGACGGCGTTCAATGGCAAACCGTTGATGACGTATTAAAAGATGAAAACGAGATTTACGGCCGCGGACATGCTTAATCTCATGCCACAGACGCTTGAAGCTTTTCAGGCCGTCTGAAAAAATTCAGACAGCCCCCTTTTCCCAGCAAACGGAATCCTTATGAGCAATAATGTATTAAGCGAAATTCAAAGTGTGATTGACTCGCGCAAAGGGCAAAACCCGGAAGAATCTTATGTCGCCCAGCTTTTGCACAAAGGCGAAGAAAAAATCCTGAAAAAAGTCATCGAAGAAGCAGGCGAAGTGTTGATGGCCTCGAAAGACGGCGAAGCGGAACACTTGATTTACGAAACCGCCGATTTGTGGTTTCACAGCATGGTTTTGCTGGCGCACCACGGTTTGCGTGTCGAAGATGTGATTGCCGAACTTGCGCGCCGTCAAGGTTTGTCGGGATTGGTGGAAAAAGCCGCTCGCACAGACCACTGAAACTGTATTACAATCAGCCCTATTCGATTTCATGCCGTCTGAAAGCCCAGGCGGCCATATTGGAGTGACACCGTGAGCGACTGCATTTTCTGTAAAATCGTGGATAAGCAAATCCCCTCCGCCAGCGTCTATGAAGATGCCGATATGTTGTGCTTCAAAGACATCAACCCGTCGGCCCCCGTGCATCTGCTGCTGATTCCCAAAGTGCATTTCGACTCGTTGGCACATGCCCAAGCCGAGCATGAAACGCTACTGGGCAAAATGATGCTGAAAGTGCCGCAAATCGCACAAGAAGCGGGCTTGACCAACGGCTTCAAAACCTTAATCAACACCGGCAAAGACGGCGGACAGGAAGTGTTCCACCTGCACATCCACATCATGGGCACACCGGCCTGATTATCGACACTACCGAATTTAACCATTTAAAAAATCAAAGGAATTTACCATGGGCAGCTTTTCTATCTGGCACTGGATCATCGTATTGGTCATCGTGGTTTTGGTGTTTGGCACTAAAAAATTACGCAATGTCGGCAAAGACTTGGGCGGCGCGGTGCACGACTTTAAAAAAGGCCTGAACGAAGGCGACGAAAAAGCCACCAAAGACGAAGTCATCGAACACAAAAAAGAAGAAGACAAAGTCTAATCCATGTTTGATTTCGGTTTAAGCGAACTCCTGCTGATCGGCGTCATTGCGCTGATTGTGCTGGGGCCAGAACGTCTGCCCAAAGCTGCGCGCACGGCCGGCCAATTGGTCGGCAAACTGCAGCGTTTGGTCAGCAACGTCAAGCAAGAACTCAGCGTGCAAGTCGAGCTGGAAGAGCTGCGCAAGGCCAAGCAGGAATTTGAATCGGCAGCGGATCAATTACGCAATGAAATAAAGGAAGTCGGCAACGAAGCCCAAAGCAGTCTGAATAGCATTTCAGACGGCCTCAAGCCTTGGGAGCGACTGCCTGAACAACGTGTACCTAACGATTTCAAAGTTGATGAAAACGGCATTTTGCTGCCCGAAATTAAAGATGACAAAGCAAATCCAAACGCCGGATCGGTCGAGATTCTGGACGAAAACGGCCAGCCGATTGCCCCTCCTGCAACTGACATTGCGCAAGCCGTGCAAAACGACGAAGCATATGATGCCGAACAATTATGGCGCGATTACCTGACTTCGGCCAACACGTCATATCAAGCGCCGGAAGTCAGCTATGTCGAAACCACGCCTACCTATTCCCTTGGCATGCACACCGCCACTCTGCGCAAGCAGAGCATGCAGCGTAAACGCGATATGCGTCCGAAATTCCGAGCCAAACCGAAACTTCGTGTCCGTAAAAAGTGAGTAAACGGTGTCTGATACGCCCATCCAACCATCCGAACCTACGACCCAGCCTTTAATCGAGCACCTGCTTGAGCTGCGCCGCCGCCTGATGTGGATCATCATCGGCCTGTTGGTCTGTTTTTTAGCGCTGATGCCGTTTTCGCAAACCCTGTATTCGTTTGTCGCTCAGCCGCTGATGGCCAGCTTACCTAAAGACACCAGTATGATTGCTACTGATGTGATTGCACCGTTTTTCGTGCCGGTGAAAGTTACCTTGATGGCGGCTTTTTTGGTATCGCTGCCGCATACGCTGTACCAGGTTTGGGCATTTGTCGCACCGGCACTGTATCAAAATGAAAAACGTTTGATTACGCCCTTGGTGTTGTCGAGCTTTATCCTGTTTTTTGTCGGCATGGCCTTTGCCTATTACTTGGTGTTTCCGGTGATTTTCCAATTTCTGGCCAGCGTGACGCCTGCCGGCGTCAATATGGCGACCGACATCGACAAATATTTATCGTTTATTCTCGGCATGTTTGTGGCTTTCGGCACCACGTTTGAGGTGCCGGTGGTGGTGGTCTTATCGGCGCGCATGGGCATTGTCGATACGGTGCAACTCAAACTCGCGCGCCCTTATGTGATTGTCGGCGCGTTTGTGATTGCCGCCATCATCACGCCGCCTGATGTGATTTCGCAGATTCTGCTCGCCATACCGCTGATTATTCTGTATGAAGCGGGTATTTGGTTCAGCCGTTTTACCAAACCGATTGGACGCGAAAGCTCAGACGACGAAGCGCAACCACCTGCCCAAGTTTGAGGGATCGTTAATGTTGATTGATAGGCCGCCTGAAAGCAAACCACGGAACTTTCAGACGGCCTTTTACGGTCTGATGGCAGGTTGATGACAGATTGCCTGCTGTTTTAAAGTGATAGAGACATGAAAAATTCTGCGAAACATTGGTCTTATTACACCGCTTCCATCAGCTTGATTGCGCTGATTATCATCTGCATTGCTTGGGAATTATGGATTGCGCCGCTGCGCCCGGGCGGCTCGTGGCTGGCCTTAAAAACCCTGCCCTTATGTTTGCCGCTGACCGGCGTTTTGAAAGGTAAAGTTTATACTTATCAATACAGCTGCATGCTGATTTTGATTTATTTTGCCGAAGCATTTATGCGGATTTTTGATGCCGTACCGGCCAGTCGCGTATGCGCGGCCTTGGCAGCAGCATGCTGCGTGGTGTTTTTTATCAGCTGCCTGCTTTTTATTAAAGAGGCGCAACGAAAGGTGGTGGCTTGATGTATCAGCGTTTTTCAGACGGCCTGCGCAGTGAGTGGCATACCCGCCTGCTGCCGGTGTGGCTGGCGTTTTTGTGGATCGGCATTGCGCCGTTTGTATCACTTTACCGTGTCGGACCTTTATCCAGTTTTTATCTGGAAGCCGCTTCGCTGTTGGGTGCGGTGGTGTTCGTATTGGCGACAGCATGCTACGGTTTGCTCAATGTGCGCCTTCCTACCGCCGGCGTGGCTTTTTTGGTATTGGCCGCCTTTTGGTGGCTGCAAGCGCGTGTACTGGATTTAACCTATCCCGGCATGAACGACATGGTAGTGTGGACGTTTGTGATTCTGGCCTTGGCCGCATGGGCGGTGCGCGGATGGGTGGCGGAATACGGACAAGAACACATTGTTACCGTGTTCGCATGGTCACTTTTGTTCGGCGCATTGATTCAGGCAACCATCGCGTTTATGCAGTTTAAAGGCTGGGCAGGCGCAGAAATGTTCAAAGGCATTTTGGCTTATGGTGGCGGCAACAATGTCAGCGGCCAACTCGGCCAACGCAACCATCTCGGCCATTATCTGATGTGGGGCGTGTTGTGCGCGGCTTATTTGTGGGCAATGCGCAAAATGCCGAACTGGCTGGGCGTGGCGTTGGTAATATTGCTCACCGGCATTCTCGGTTTGGTCAACTCACGCACCATTCTCGCTTATGTCATCGGCGTGGGCATATTGCTGCCGTTTTGGCGTGTAGCAGCCGGGCGCGAAGCCAACCGCTTGCTCGGCATTATCGCATTTGCACTCGCCTGTGTGGTATTGTTCCAATTTTCCATGGGCATGTTGCTCGAATTCTTCAGCAACGCCAATTACGAAACAGCAATCGAACGCTCAGGCAACAGCGGCTTTGAAGGTTCTGCCCGTGAAATCGAATGGCGCAAGGCTTGGATTGCGTTCCAATCTGCACCCTGGCTTGGTCATGGTTGGAATAGTTATGCTTTACAAGGCTTCTTAGTGCATGCCGAACTCAAACACTACGGCAACAATATCCTCGGCGTTTTATTCACTCATTCACACAATATCATCATGCAACTCTTGGCCGAAGTCGGCCTCATCGGAACCTTGCTGGCGGCATTGGGCTTACTGGCAGCCGTTTGGCGCATGCTGGTTCGTCCGTATCACGCTGCTTCATTGTTGCTCCTGGCTTTGATGACGGTATCCCTGTGTCACAGCATGCTGGAATACCCGCTTTGGTATATTTATTTTCTGGTGCCGTTCGGCCTGATGATTTCGCTGTCGCCTGCGCGTTATCAAGATATTTCAGACAGACCTGTCACAGCCAAACGCCGCAATTATGTGGGCGGCTTAACGGCCATTTTAATGATTGGCGGCATCTTGAATCTGGGCTGGGCTTACACCGATTTGGTTGATTACAGTCGCCTACCGAAAACCGAAGCCGCGACTGAAGCCGGCCGTAAAATCGCTGGGCTCCAACGTATTGCCGAGCAACAACCGATGCTGCGCTACTACGCTGAATTGAGCCTGACCCGCCGCGCCGATCCGACCGACCCGGTGATTCAGCCTTGGGCGGAGCAAGCCGCACTGAATGCCCTGACCTACCGCCCTTACGCCAATGCCCATCAAGTCGGCCTTTACCGCTACCGCAAAGGCGAAACCCAAACAGGCGAACAATGGATGCAGGCCATGTATTATTACTTTCCGTACATGATGCCGTTTTACGAAAGCAAAATCCGTGCACACCAAGCATTCGAGCCATTGCTGCCGGCACTTTTATCGGCCTGCCAAACCTTTCAAGCAGACCCCAAACACAGTACCGCCAAACCTTGCAGCAAAGCAAGATAATCGGCATTTCCCCATTTCAGACGGCCTATTATTTCCAATAGGCCGTCTGAAATGTAAAGGCCTTTACATTCATTGCAAAAAAGCGCAAAAGCATAGAAAAAGAAGCTATCAACATTAATGCAATGCGTGTTAAGATAAGTGCTATTCTTGATTCACTGCTTTTGTTAATAACCAAATAAAGGCAGCGCATACAACCACCGAAAAGGAATTCTCATGAGCCGCGTACTATTGGTAGATGACGACGCTTTATTGACCGAACTGTTAACCGAATATCTGACCGCCGAAGGCCTGAACGTACACAGCGTTCCCGATGGAGAAGCAGGCGTACAAGAAATCTTATCGGGTCAATACGATGTGGTCGTATTGGATTCCATGATGCCGAAAATGAACGGCTTGGATGTTTTGAAAAACGTCCGCACCCAAAGCACCGTACCGGTGATTATGTTGACTGCCAAGGGGGACGACATCGACCGCATCATTGGTTTGGAAATGGGTGCAGACGATTATGTGCCGAAACCTTGCACTCCACGTGAATTGTTGGCACGCATCAATGCCATTCTGCGCCGCGCACAAAACAATGCCGAGCAAAGCAACACGCCAAACAGCATTGCCGTGAGCGATGTGGTTCTTTATCCGGCCAAACGCCAAGCCTCCATCAAAGACACACCTTTGGAATTGACCAGCACCGAATTCAACCTGTTGGAAGTGTTGATGCGCCATGCCGGTCAAGTGGTGAGCAAAGAAACTTTATCTGTAGAAGCTTTAGACCGCAAACTGGCCAAATTCGACCGCAGTATCGACGTGCATATTTCAAGCATCCGCCACAAATTGGGGGATGCATCGCTGATTCAAACTGTGCGTGGTTTGGGCTACTTGTTTGTTAAAAACTAAGATTCAGTCCCATGAAACTGTTTCAACGCATATTCGCCACATTTTGCGCAGTCATTATCTGCGCAATCTTTGTGGCGAGTTTTTCATTTTGGCTGATGCAAAACACCTTGGCCGAAAACCAGTTTAACCAACGCCGCGGCATAGAAACGACGTTGATGAACAGTATCGTCTCCGCGTTCCGTTCACGCGGAGACATCGGTGCGCGCGAGATTTTGGCAGAATGGGAAGACAGCCCGGTTTCCAATGGCGTTTTTGTCATTCTCGGTGACAACAAACGCGATATTCTCGACCGCGACATCGATGCCAAAATGATTGAACGCGCCCGCGCCTTCGCCATCAACAATCCAAAATCAGATTTGGCACACATCGAGTACGACCGCTTCGGCGAAGAATATCTCTTCTTCGTGCGCGGTTGGGAAAACCAACAGGCGCAACGTCTGCCAAGCCCGTTATTTATTCCCGGCTTGCCGTTACCGCCGATTTGGCACGAATTTATTATCCTTTCCTTCATCATTTTGGTCGGTTTGCTCACCGCTTACATTTTGGCAGCCAACATCACCAAGCCTATCCGTATTTTAGGCAAGGGCATGAATCGTGTGGCCAACGGCGATTTGGAAACCCGTATTTCGCAACAGGTTGACGACCGTGACGACGAATTGTCGCACTTGGCACAGCAATTCGACAAAATGGCGGAAAAACTGCAAAAGCTGGTTGCCAAAGAGCGCCACCTGCTGCACCACGTTTCCCACGAAATGCGTTCGCCATTGGCGCGTATGCAGGCGATTGTCGGCCTCATTCAAGCACAGCCGCAAAAGCAGGATCAATATCTGAAACGCCTGGAAGGCGAATTAACGCGCATGGATGCCTTAGTGGGCGAGCTGCTCACTTTGTCTCGCTTGGAAACGTCGAACATGCCGCTGGAAAAGGAAAACCTGAAGCTGATACCATTCTTAAGCAACCTGGTCGACGACAGCCAAAGCGTGGCGCAACAAAACCATCAGTCGGTAACCTTGCAGATTCAGGGGAAAATACCCGAAACCGCCGCTGTTTCGGCCAATGAAAGCTATTTATACCGCGCGTTTGACAACGTGATTCGCAATGCCATGAATTACAGCCCTGAAGGCAGCGACATCAAAGTCCACATCGGCCAAGACAGTAAAAACTGGATTGTGGATATTACCGACAACGGTCCCGGCGTAGATGAAATGCAATTGCCGCATATTTTCACCGCATTTTACCGCGCCGACTCCAGCGCCAGCAAACCGGGCACCGGTCTAGGCTTGGCTTTGGCCAAACACATTGTCGAGCAACACAACGGTAAAATCATCGCTGAAAATGTCAAACCCAACGGCTTGAACATGCGGTTCATTTTCCCGAAAAGCAAACCTTCCGGCGAAAAAGAAAAAAACGCTGCGGCGGTATGACTCATCAAGGCCGTCTGAAAATACCTGTGTTTTCAGACGGCCTTTTTCATTAAAGCAATCATTCCGAACGAAAGAAGCACCATGAATACACAGCCCATGCCCGGCTATTTTTTCATGCCGCAACACATTATCTTGGTTGGCGCGAGCGAACGTCCGCATACTTTGGGCGAACGCATCCTAACCGCACTTCTCGGTTCTTCATTCCAAGGTGACATCACGCCGGTAAATTTGCGCCACAAAACCGTGGCCGGTTTGCCTGCCTACCCGAATTTAAACAAAATCGACAGCCAAGCCGATTTGGTGATTGCCGTCACCCCGCCCGACAGCTACGAAACACTGTTTAAAGCCTGCCGTAAAAAGCAGCTTCACCACCTGATTTTGATTCAAGATTGGGAAAGCCTCAGCGAAGAAGATTGGCAAACCGCCCGCCAAGCGATTCAAAAGCATCACGGTCAGGAATTAAACATCAGCGTGTGCAGTCCTGCCGGCATTCAATTGCCCACTCAAGGGCTGAATACCGGCGTTTTGCCTGATTTTCCGGCCGGCCATGTCGCGCTGCTGACCGGCCAAGCTTCAGTGAGCAGTGAAATTGATGTCATGCTGCGCCGCATGCAGCAAGGCGTTTCGCGTCACATCAGCCTGAATTACGACCTTAGTCCCACATCTGCCGCCGACTGGATCAACCGCTTCGGCCACAACCGCCACACGCGTATCGCCGTGGTGCATCACAATCCTGCCGAAAACCAGCGCAAATTGTTCAGCGCCATCCGTCACTTTACCCGCCATACGCCGATGATTGTCCACTGCACTCATGCCGTGGACGATACCGAACGCGCGATCCTCGAAAGCCTAAGCCGCCATTGCAATTTCTTACTGACGCTCAACCATAACGAACTGTCTGCCGCGCTACGCGCCCGTTTGTCCGACATCAAGCCGAGTAACCAGCTCACCGCGCTGGGCAACACACCGATTGGCTGGCTGCAGCCGATTGCCGCAGAAATGGGCATCCAATTAACTCTGCCGTCTGAAAAATCCAATCTGCAAAATGGTTATCTGGGCAGCATGCCCACCGCCGCACATTACCGCAGCATGGCTGCGCAGCAATTGCAGCAAAACCATACCCAATCCCTGCTCGCTGTGATTGCGCCGAGCGCCGACCAAAATGAAACCGCCATCGCCAAAATGCTGAATCATCTGACCAAACAAACCGGCAAGCCTTTACTTGTCAGTAGTCATGTTTCAGACGGCCTACTACATTTCCCCACCCCCGAACAAGCCTTGCAAACCTTATATTTACGCAATATCGCCGCCCGTTTACAGCAAGTGCAGCACGAAATCGCACCGGCAAAATCAGGCCGTCTTAAAAACATTGACAGCCAAGCCGTTACCGCCGCAAAAGACAATTCCAAACGCTTGGCGGCCGCGCTTCACCTACCTACTTATCAAAATGGCAACACTTATCCGTTGGTTAAATTGACATTCAGACGGCATCCACAATACGGCACCATCATCAGTGCTGCCGACTTAAACCGCACCATCGCCATATTGCCGCCATTTACCACGCTCGATACCGCACGTCTTTTGCGTTTTGCCGATTTAAACCGTTATCAAGATGCCATCGAACAGTTTGTCCACAGCATGAATACCCTAGTGCAGAATCCCGAACTGTTTAATGTTAATGGTGAAATTATTCTGAATATCAGCAGCAATCAAATCAGCACCGATGTCAGATGGCCCGCACTACCTACGTCTCCATCTCATAAAAACAGTAAGCCGTCTGAAAAAACCATTGAACAACCAAGCCAACCGACTGCCGATGGTTTCAACCACCGCATGCAGGCTGCTGCCGAATTTCTGCGCTACAGTAATGCCCGTGCCAGTGAATTTATCCGCACCACCAGCGAAGCGGCGGCTGAATTTTGGCATCAAAAAAACAACACCGGCAAACCCAAACCGGTAGAAAACGTGCTCGCCCCTTATCCGACGGATTATCCGAGCGAAATTCGTCTGAAAAACGGACAAACCGTATCGGTTCGCCCGTTTGAACCTGAAGATGCCGAAGCCAAACAGCAATTTATCCGCCGACTCTCACCCCAATCGCGCTACACCCGCTTCATGACCCGCACCAACGAACTGCCTCAGCCCACACTTGCCCGTTTCAGCAAGCTCGATTACCACAGCGAAGGCGCATGGATTGCCAAAAATTCAGACGGCCTGATTGTCGCCGTCAGCCGCTTCAGCCGCCTGACCCGCGATGAGTGCGAATTCGGCATTACTCTTTCCGAAGACATGCGCGGCAGCGGTTTGGCTCATAAAATGATGCAACTGATTATCCGATTAGCAACACAACAAGGCTACCAAAGCATGAGCGCGACAATCTTAAAAGAAAACACCGCCATGCTGAAATTGGCCGAAAAATCAGGCTTTAGCCTGATGGAATCAGAGCAGGACAAAAATCTTTACCAAGCCAAACTCAACCTTTTATCGGCCGAAGAAAAAAGCAAGGAGAAGTTTAGGCAATAAACACTTGCCTAAACACCACAAACTGACCTAAAATAAACAGTTTCTATATCTCCGAATTTATCAAAAGGACTCAAAAATGGTAGTTATCCGTTTGGCTCGCAGTGGCTCTAAACACCGCCCTTTCTACAACATCGTAGTTGCTGATTCGCGCAACCGTCGCGACGGCCGCTTCATTGAGCGCGTTGGCTTCTACAACCCGGTTGCCAACGAAAAACAAGAACGCCTACGCTTGGCTACTGACCGCCTGAACCACTGGATCGGTCAAGGTGCACAAGTGAGCGAAGCCGTTGCCAAGTTGGTTAAAGAGCAAAAAGCTGCTGCTTAATCAACCGTATATTGCCATGACAGACATGCAACAATGGGTAGCCATGGGCTACATTAAAGGCATATTCGGCATTAAAGGCTGGCTTAAAATCGCCGCCAACACCGAGTATACCGACAGTCTGCTTGACTACCCACAATGGCAGTTACGCAAAGACGGCGACATACTAACCGTCTCCGTCGAAGCCGGCAAAGTTGTCGGCGATGAATTACAGGTAAAATTCGAAGGTATCAATGACCGCGACCAAGCTTTTTTGCTGCGCGGCTATACCATTGAAATTCCCCGCTCCGAATTTGCCCCTGCCGAAGAAGACGAATTCTATTGGGCAGATTTAGTGGGCATGACCGTTATCAACCAAGAAGGCTTGACGTTAGGTACTGTCAAAAATCTGATGGAAACCGGTGCCAACGATGTGTTGGTGATTCATGGCGAATACGGTCAAAAGCTGATTCCGTTTGTGTCGCAATACATTGAAAAAGTGGATACCGAGCAGCAAACCATCAATGTTGACTGGGGCTTGGATTACTGATGTTGATTCAAAGCATCACCCTGTTTCCGGAAATGTTCGACAGTATTACCGAATACGGCGTGACCGGACGGGCAAGAAAGCAGAATTTTTGGCAATTTAAAGCCATTAATCCGCGCCAATTTTCCGACAACAAACTCGGCTACATCGATGACCGCCCTTTCGGCGGCGGCCCCGGCATGATTATGCAGGCGCCTCCGTTGCAAGCCGCGATTGATGAAGCGAAAAAAAACACCACTGGTAACAGCAAAGTCATTTACCTTAGTCCGCAGGGCACATTGTTCAACCATCAAAAATCAGTTGAATTAGCGCAAGCGGAGAGCCTTATTTTATTGTGTGGCCGCTATGAAGGCATTGACGAACGCTTGCTGCAGCACAGCGTTGACGAAGAAATCAGCATGGGCGATTTCGTCGTTTCCGGTGGAGAATTGCCGGCGATGATGCTGATGGACGCGGTATTAAGATTGATACCCGGCGTATTGGGCGATATTCAGTCTGCCGAGCAAGATTCCTTTTCAGACGGCCTGTTAGACTGCCCGCATTACACCAAACCTTTAGAATTTCAAGGTATGACCGTACCGGATGTTTTACGTTCGGGCAACCATGGATTGATTGCCGAGTGGCGGTTGAAACAATCGCTGCAACGCACTTTAGCGCGCAGACCGGATCTTCTGGAAAAGCGCAGTTTAATCCCAAAGGAAACCCGCCTCTTACAAGAAATCTTGGCAGAGCAACGGGAAATCCAATCATAATCTAGGAAAAACAATGAACCTGATTCAACAATTAGAGCAAGAAGAAATCGCTCGTTTGAACAAAGAAATCCCTGAATTTGCACCGGGCGACACCGTAGTCGTATCTGTACGTGTGGTAGAGGGTACCCGTAGCCGTCTGCAGGCTTACGAAGGCGTGGTAATCGCCCGTCGTAACCGTGGCCTGAACAGCAACTTCATCGTACGCAAAATCTCTAGCGGCGAAGGCGTTGAGCGTACTTTCCAACTGTACTCTCCAAACGTTGAAAAAATCGAAGTGAAACGCCGTGGTGACGTTCGCCGCGCGAAACTGTACTACTTGCGTGGCCTGACTGGTAAAGCAGCCCGTATTAAAGAAAAATTGCCTGCCCGCAAAGGTTAATTTACCCGATTTGAACCCGCTTTTCATAAGCGGGTTTTTTATTGCCTGCTTCATCCTATTCCATCTCTAACTTCCCCTGAGTTTTAAAAAGATATATATAGCGGTTTCGATACCAGGCAGCAAGTCGAAGACGGTACAAGTAGTACGGCAAGGCGCAGCAACGCCGTAGCGAAAGTTAATCCGCTATAGTCGATTTAGAAAAATCGAAATCCTATATTTTTCCAAAATTTCACACCTTACTTTTTAAGAATTCTTCGACTTAGAACCAATAACCAAAAGCATAAAATATCTCAAAAAATCCGGCCCAATTGTTGGCAATTTTACAGAAAACCGTTAATTTGTTATAATTGTTAATTATTTTCTCAAAAAAGCAATTTAACTGCTTTGGTTAAGTTGTTTCTTACTCTCGCTTTTTCTGTTTACAGAAAGCCGTCTGAAATTTCCATCGCTGTTCCTGATGCGATACTGATATGGAGAAGTTAATGAGTTTTCACTCGCTCATCCACAATAAATCCTCTTTCAATCCGATCGTGATTGTCACCACATTAATTTTTGTTGTTCTATTACTGATCGGCACACTCGCTTTTCCGGCGGGCATGCAAAATACGCTCAATTTTCTGAAAGAAGGCATTTTCCAGCACTTTAGCTGGTTTTATATTTTAACCTTTTCGATTTTTCTGTTTTTTCTAATCTTCCTTGCCATCAGTAACCTTGGCAGCATCAAACTGGGCACCGACGAAGAAGAGCCTGAATTTTCATTCATGTCGTGGCTGTCTATGCTGTTTGCTGCGGGTATGGGTGTTGGTTTGATGTTTTTCGGTGTAGCAGAACCTTTGTCACACTATGCCGACCCCATCAGTAATGGCCAAGCAGAATCCGCCATGCTGCACACCTTCTTCCACTGGGGCATTCATGCTTGGGCGATTTATGGCGTAATTGCTTTGGCACTGGCCTACTTTGGCTTCCGCTATAAATTGCCATTGGCCTTGCGCTCTTGCTTTTATCCGATTTTAAAAGACAAAATCAATGGCCGCTTGGGCGATGCCATTGAAGTGATGGCGCTGATTGCTACGCTGTTCGGTATTATTACTACTTTGGGTTTTGGTGCCGTTCAATTAGGTTCCGGTTTACAGCAAATCGGCTGGGTATCGGAAAACAGCTTCAGCATGCAAGTCATCATAATTATCACAGTGATGACGCTGGCCGTGGCTTCAGCCGTTTCAGGCGTGGGTAAAGGTGTAAAAATTCTGAGCGAATCCAATTTGATATTAGCCGCACTGTTGATGTTGTTCGTATTGTTTACCGGCCCTACTTTGCACTTATTGGGCGCATTCAGTAACAACTTGGGCAACTATCTGAGTAATTTGGTCGAGCTGAGCTTCAAAACCTATGTATACGAAACCAATAATACTGCTTGGTTCAACGGCTGGACCGTGCTTTACTGGGCATGGTGGTGTTCATGGGCACCGTTTGTCGGCCTGTTTATCGCCCGCATTTCACGCGGACGCACCATTCGCGAATTTATTTTCGGCGTATTGGTAATTCCAAGCTTGTATTGCGTGTTGTGGTTTACCATCTTTGGTAACAGCGCAATCTGGCTGGATACCAACGTGGCCAACGGTGCTTTGGCCGGCCTGACTTCCTCACCGGAAAAATTGCTGTTTGCCTTCTTAGATTACCTACCGTTGCCAACATTGAGCAGCATCGTCGCCTTGATTGTCATTTCTTTGTTCTTCATTACCTCTGCCGACTCCGGCATTTATGTGTTGAACAGCATTGCATCACGCGATAAAAGCATGGCTTCACCAAAATGGCAGGCCATTATGTGGGGGATTTTGATGTCGGCGATTGCCATTGCCCTACTCAACTCAGGCGGCATGAGCGTGTTACAAACCATGACCCTGATTACTGCCTTGCCGTTTGCATTTTTGATGATTCTGATGGCCTTCAGCTTGTGGAAAGCCTTGGAAGCCGACCAAAAATACTTTAACGCCGTGGTTACCCCGACCAGCAGCTACTGGACAGGCGAGCGTTGGAAAGAGCGTTTGCAAACCATGCTCAACCAATCTCAAAAATCGGATATTCACAGCTTCATGAAATACACCGCCCTGCCGGCCATGCGTGAACTGAGTATGGAAATGAACAAAGGCTACGGCCTGACTGTCCAAGTCAACACCGAAGCACTTAACGATGAAGAGCCGTCGATTGAATTGGTAATTGAAAAATCGACCATGCGCAATTTCGTATACGGCATCAAATCCGTGCGTTACGACATTGCCGAGCAGCTGGTACAAGAAAGCAACCTGCCGCATATTCGTAACAACATCACTTACGCACCCGTTACTTATTTTTCAGACGGCCGAACCGGCTACGATGTGCAATACATGAGCCGCGAGGAGCTGATTGCCGACATTCTGAAAAACTACGAACGTTACTTAAGCCTGATGGAAGACGTAGGACAAGAAATCATGTCGCACGAGCAAACCGAATTGGCTGAATAACATTTAAAATCAACAGGCCGTCTGAAAGATAATCTTTCAGACGGCCTTTTCTTTATTTCAACCTATCAAGCCAAAATCTTGCCCACAATCTCGCCCACGTCTTTCGATAAATCATCCTGCGCTTGAATACGTTGCAATTGTGCAGTCATTAAAGTGCGGCGGTGAGGTTCGAGTTTGCGGCAGATATTGAACGCCTGTACCAAACGCGCGGCCACTTGCGGATTGAAGCGGTCGATTTCCATCACTTTATCCGCTACGAATACGTAACCGCTGCCGTTTTCCGCATGGAAATGCGGTACATTGCGGCTGAAACTGCCCAGCAATGAGCGTGCTTTATTCGGGTTTTCCAAGCTGAATTTCGGGTGGTTTAAGGCCGTCTGAACTTGCGCCAACGTATCGCTGCGGTGGCTGGCGCCAATCAGGATAAAGTATTTGTCCATCACCAGCGCGTCATCGGCGTAACGTTCGGCAAAGCGGTCGAGCAAGGTGTTGCGGCCTTCGTATTCCAAATGGTTTACCGTATTCAACACACTGATTTCATGGGTCATATTCGGCGAAAGCTGCTCGTAGCGTGTGATGTAATATTGCAAACGTGCGCAGGTAGATGCTTCGTGACCGGCACGCTGTCCGCATTCGTAATTGCCCACTTGTATGGTTAGGTGACGCTCGACCCGGATGGCCAACAGGCGAACTGCCGCCAGCAGCGCACGCACACCGGCCAATTCCGGATGATATTCATACGGTGCTTCAACGCCGCTTTCGGCTTCTTGCGCCAACGCCCATTCGCGCGTTTCAACCAACTCGTTGATACAGGCTTCGGCCAGCGCATTCAGCAAAGCTTCGCGCGCCTGGTGGTAATGCAACGGGTTAATGTTGTCGTCACCATCCCACAATTCACTTTCAGACGGCATATGCAGCAACACGGCTTTAAACGCGGCATCCAAATCGGGATTGGTCAACACCTGTTTCACCGCCTCAATCAAACCCGTATGTTGCGGCAAAGCCCCGCCCGACCGAATCGCCGCCAAATTGACGGCAACAGCGCGTGAATACAGCGTTTGCGCGGCTTCCCAACGGCTGAATTCGTCGGAATCGTGTGCCAACAGTAAGGCCAAGTCGGCATCGCGATACGGATAATTCAGATGCACCGGCGCTGAGAAACCGCGCAGCAATGAGGGTACCACGGCTTCGTTCACACCGCCCAACACAAATTCCTGCTCCGCCTCGGTCAACAGCAACACCGCTTCACTCACGCGCCCGCCCTGATACTCAAATTCAACCGCCTCGCCGTGTTGGTTGAGCAAACCGACTTTTACCGGCATCATCATCGGCTTTTTCTCGGCAGCCGGCATATCGGGTGTGGCCGGAATGCTTTGTTTGATGTGCAACACAAAATCATTGTTGTTCAGACGGCCTGTGATGTCTAAAGTCGGCGTACCGGCTTGGCTGTACCACAAGGCAAATTGGTCGAGGTTGATTTCATTGGCATCGGCCATTGCATGGCGGAAATCATCGCAGGTCACGGCTTGGCCGTCGTGGCGTTTGAAATAGAGCTCCATACCTTTTTGGAAGCCCTCTTCGCCCAGCAGCGTGTGATACATGCGCACCACTTCCGCGCCTTTTTCATACACGGTCATGGTGTAGAAATTATTCATTTCCTCATAACTGGCCGGGCGCACCGGATGCGCGGTCGGGCCGGCATCTTCGGGGAATTGGTGTTGGCGCAGCATACGCACATTGTCAATTCGGCGCACGGCACGGCTGGCACGGTCGCCGGAAAACTCTTGGTCGCGGAACACGGTCAAGCCTTCTTTGAGCGACAATTGGAACCAATCGCGGCAAGTTACGCGGTTACCCGTCCAGTTGTGGAAATATTCATGGCCGATAACGGCTTCAATGCCTTCAAAATCAGTGTCGGTGGCAGTGCGGCTGTCAGCCAGCACATATTTGGTGTTAAAGATATTCAAGCCCTTGTTTTCCATCGCGCCCATATTGAAATCGCCCACAGCCACGACCATGTAGATATCCAAGTCGTATTCCAAGCCGAAGCGCGTTTCGTCCCACGCCATTGAGTTTTTCAACGCTTCCACCGCGAAGGATACTTTACCTTTATCCGCCTCCGTAGTGTAAAACTCAATCGCCACTTCCCGGCCGCTTTGGGTGGTAAACGTGTCGGCAGTCAAGGCCAAATCGCCGGCTACCAGCGCAAACAGATAGCTCGGCTTGGCAAAAGGATCAATCCATTTCACCCAATGGCGGCCGTCTGAATACATGCCGCTGTCGACCTTATTGCCGTTGGACAGCAACACCGGATAGCGTTTTTTATCCGCCACGATGGTGGTGGTGAATTTCGACATCACATCCGGACGGTCAGGATAAAAGGTAATCTTGCGGAACCCCTCCGGCTCGCATTGGGTGAACAGATTGCCGCCGCTGGCATACAAGCCCATCAGCGATTTGTTTTCAGACGGCACAATGCGCGTTTCCACCTCCACCACAAAGCTTTCAGACGGCATTTGCACCACGGTCAGCTTGTCATCGGCCAGCACATAATCCACCGCTTCACCGTCAATTTCAAACGACAGCAATTCCGCCGAACCGTCCAACACCAACGGCGCATCTACCGCCAAAGGCTCGATAATCAAACGCGATTTAACGCGCGTGTCGTGTTCGTTGATGTCGAAATGCAAATCGGTTTTGCGAACCGAAAACGCCGGCACGGCATAGTCTTTTAAATAATGTACGGTTTTGCTCATGGCAACCGGCCTTCACAATCGAAAAAAAACAATTGTTAATATGGGTTTAAGACGGCTTGAATTCAAGTGTCTTGAGCCAACAAAGGCCGTCTGAAAACATATTTTCAGACGGCCTTCGATAATTATCACCGATTAAAACATCCTAAATTCAAACGGTTTCGGATTGGCTTCGTTCAAATCCATATCGAAGCCGTCCACCGTAATCGCGATTTTCACCAAGCAGCGGGCTTCGCGGACTTGGTCGTCTTGTTCGGCGGGAATCAAGCCTTTTTCTACCGCCTCGCTGATTTTTGCAGACGGCTTTTCGGCGGTGAGCCGGCCTTTGGCTTCGGCTTTACGCAAAGCTTGTTCCAGCTTGGACGTTTGGCGCACCGCTTCCATCGCCGGTTTCAACACGGCCAAAGGCTCATCGGCCTTTTCAACGTCGCCTTGCGGATGGAAACGGAAGCGGGTCAAGCGCTCGAGTGTTTCGCCGTGTTGCTGCATATCGGCAGCCACTTGATGCACCAGCTTGTCTTTCGGTGCGCTTTCTCGCTTACCCAATGGGAACATCACTACGTGTAAGAGCAAAGCGGCGCAGCGGTTCGGCAGGTTTTGCACCAAGCCGGACAAGGCTTGTTCTGCTTCATACAAGGCCAAGCGTACGGCGTATTCGGCAATGGGCAAATCGGCTTCACGGCTGCCTTCGCGCTCAAAGCGTTTAAACAGGCCGAAGCGATGTAGAGATTGGAAAACGCATCTGCCAGGCGGCCGGAAAGGCTCTCACGGCGTTTCAAATCACCGCCCAAGCTCAACATGGCGACATCAGCCGCAAAGGCAAACGCCGCGCTCAAACGGTTGAGCCGTTTGTAGGCAAAAGCCAACGGGCTTTTCGGTGCGTAGCCGCCGCCGTGGGTAAGGCCGAACACAAAGCTGCGGGCAGCATTGGATGCGCTTTGGCCTAAGTGTTGTTGGAATGCCCGGCCAAACGCGTTCACATCGTCTTTTTGCAACGCGTTGATTTTGGTCAACACATGATGATGGCAGCGGAATGCGCCCTGCCCGAAATCATCAGGCAGCGGGCCAAAATGTTGGCGCCTTCCGCCGTGATGCCGATCGGCACGGCGTTGTACATCGAAGCCAGATAGTTGCGCGGCCCGCCGACCACGGCGCGTCCGCCGTGAATATCCATGGCATCATTCATCACTTTGCGCAGGCGTTCGGTATTATTGAATTTCACCATCGCCGAAATGACCGATGGGTTCTCACCCAAATCCAAGCCGGTCAAAGCCAGATCTTGCGTGGCTTCCATTTGGTAAGTGTGGCCGCCGATGAGTGCCAGCGCGTCGGCCACTCCTTCGAATTTACCGATCGGTAAACCGAATTGCCGGCGGATGCCGGCCCATGCGGAAGTTGTCCATGCCGCGTGTTTGGCGTTGCCCACCGATTGCGGCGGCAGCGAAATGCAGCGGCCGACAGACAAACATTCCATCAACATACGCCAGCCCTGACCGGCGTAATCACGGCCGCCGATAATCCATTCCAACGGGAAGAAAATGTCTTTGCCCCACACCGGCCCGTTCCAAAACGGCGTTTCATTCGGGTAATGGCGGCATTGGTGATGCAAACCTTCCATCACGGTCGGCAACAATGCGCAGGTGATGCCGATGTCTTCTTTACCGCCGAGCAAGCCTTCGGGATCACGCAATTTGAAGGCCAAACCAATCACAGTCGCAATCGGCGCCATGGTAATCCAGCGTTTTTCAAAGCTCACGCGCACACCCAATACGTTTTCATGATGCGAGCCGCCGCGCGGATCGGTATAGCTGCCGTAACACACGAAACCGGTATCCGGAATCGCGCCCGCGTCCGAACCTGCCCACGGGCCGGTCAGAGCAAAACACGGCATATCGATGCCCTTCGCCAAGCGCGGCAGGTAGTAGTCTTTCTGCTCGTCGGTGCCGTAGTGCTGAATCAGTTCGGCAGGCCCTAAAAAATTGGGCAGCATAATCATATAAGCGGCGGCCGGGCGGCGGCTGGCGATTTTGTTCTCTACTTTGGCATGGGCGTAATGCGAGAATTGTTTGCCGCCGTATTTTTTGTCGATAATCATGGCGATAAAGCCCTGATCTTTCACATATTGCCACACTTCCGGCGGCAAATCTTTATCGTGATGGATAAAGCGCCAATCATTGAGCATTTGGCACAGGATTTCGGTTTCATTATCGATAAAGGATTGTTCTTCTTCGGTTAATTCCGGGTCGCGAAAGCCGGATAATTTGCGCCAATCCGGTTTGCCGTTGAAAATTTCCGCGTCCCACCACACCGTGCCTGCATCAATGGCTGCCTGCTCGGTGGCCGACAATGGCGGCAAAATGTTTTTAAAAAGCTTAAATGCCGGACGGCTGACAAATTTCATCCGCAGCGATGCCACACCCGACAGCGCACACACCGCCAGCCACGGCAATGCAAACCACCATGCGAACACGCCCGTGAGCAAACCGAACACGCCCACAGCGACCCACAGCCACAACGGTGCGCTGAAAAAGGCCAATGCGGCCAAACAAACTATTGCGATGATTGTGCCTAACATCGTTTCTCCTTTATTGATTTTCTCTGTATTTTTTATCGAGGCCGTCTGAAAATAAACTTAGCTTTCAGACGGCCTGAGGGCTTTGTAAAACTCCTTTTAAAGCCGGTACATATAAAACCGCCGTCATTCCCGCGTAGGCGGGAATCCGTTTCCGGGCATGACAAACTATTGAATAAAATAGGTTTCTTAAATTTTAAGATGGATTCCCACCTACGCGGGAATGACGGCGGTTTTGGTTTTTATTAATGATTCATCAGTTTTGCAAAGGTCTCGGCCCGCATTAGCCGCCGCGCAAATTATCCAACAGCCGCTGCACCGTGGCTTTGAGCATAATCACGCTTTCGGGTGTCAGCCCATGCAGCATTTTGGCTTCAAACGCCTCTGCTTCTTTCATGCAGCGGGCGAACACCTCGCGGCCGGTGTCGGTCAATTCAATCAGCACCATGCGGCCGTGATTCGGATCGTTACGCTTGGTCACCCAATTGTGTTGCACCATGGTATTCACAATCTGATTGGCAGCCTGAGGCGAAATGAAAGAGCGTGCGGCCAGCGCGGCGTTGGCCGTGGCACCGCGCCGCTGAAGATTCGACAGCATGGTAAATTGCGGCAAGCTCACGCCCAATGGTTTTAAAGCTTCGCTCAACTGCTGGTTGACTAGGCGGTCAAGGCGGCCGATGTTGTAGCTGACGGTCGGTTGGCCGGCGGTGTCTTCCCAATATTCATTCTTCATAGCCGTGACTCCGGAATCCTGTGTTTCAAAGCCCGTATGTTACTGCTTTTCAGACGGCCTTTCTATGCCGAAGGCCGTCTGAAAACAGGCAGGGTGATTAAGCTTTGGTATCTTGTGTTTTCTTAAAGCGCAACACCAAGACAAGCGCGCTGACAAAGGCCACGCCAATCACCGGAATGGCGGCGCTGATCACGGCCGGTCCGGATTGTCCCGCGCCCAAAATCAAGCCTGCCAAAATCGGACCGGCAAACGAACCGGCACGGCCGACTGCCACCGCGGCACCCACGCCCGTGCCGCGGATGGCAGCCGGATAAAACATACCGGCCAATGCGTAGAGCGTGCCTTGTCCGCCGATGATGAACATACCGCAAGCCAAAGTCGCGGCGATGATGCTGCCCAATTCGCTGCCGTACGAGAGCGCATACAGCGCGGTCGGCATGCCGGCATAAATCAACATCACCACGGCTTTAATATTGAGCTTGTCCAAAAACAGACCCAACACCAGCGTGCCGATGACGCCGCCGACGTTAAAGCCGATTTGCACATAGTTGATTTCTTCGCGGCTGAAATTTTGGTTGGCAAACAGCGTCGGCAGCCAATTGAGCAACACATACAGCACAATCAGCGTACAGAAAAAGCTCACCCACAATTGCAGCGTGCCGAAAATACGCCCTTCGCCGAACAAAATATGGCTGATGGAAAAGCTGCGCTGCTCGGCTTCGAGTTTGCTTTGCAGATAGGCTTTCGATTCCGGCAACCACATCCAAATAATCGGCACCAACAGCAGCGGCGCGAAACCGCCGACGTAGAAAATCGATTCCCAGCCGAATTGCTTGGTCATCGAAATCGCCACCAGCGAAGTGATGATGCCGCCGGCCGGTACGCCGCAATACATATAGCAAATAAACATATTCTCCGATACAATTCCCCCATGGCCTATTCAGAAGACTTCAAACAACCCGTACTCAAAAAACTCCGTCAAGGATGGAC
>NZ_JBHSPY010000028.1:0-28919 GCF_042658245.1 Neisseria weixii | reverse complement strand
GTACGGCCGGGTATTTGAAGTGTAGGTTATATTTGGACATAAGAAAACTGCACCTTTTAAAGTTGGCGGGGGTGTCCGACTTTTGGGGTGCAGTTCAAAAAGTTTCAGACGGCCTTTTTTAATCCGATTTTTCATATAAACCGTTTATTGCTTTCCCTTCCGCTCACGGTATTCTTTCCATTCAAGCAAAAAAGTCGTTAAAACAGCCAATGTATAACGTATCGCAAAATAAATGACGGAAGTCTTGCAAACCATCATAAACAGAAACAAAACCGGATTATTGTGGAACGATGCTTTGGTGCCGAAGCTCACTCCCTTGGTCATTGAGAAATCCTGATGAACAACGGTAAGCCAGACTGTAAAAGCCATAAGAGCCAGAAAAATAAACATACCGATGATATGATTGGCCGAATCAAACTGAATTTTCTTGTGGTATTGAGAAAGAGAAAATATTATTGCCGCCGCAACGGCTAAAATAAAAGAAAAACTGTTGGTCAGTTTCGCCGCAAACGGATAGGCTTCGGGTTTGTAATACCCTTGGCCGAACAAGTATTCGTCTACGAAAGCAGCCAGCTGATGTTCGGCAGGGCTGACAGCTTGGGCAGGCGTCAATAAAAATACGGCGACCGGAAAAAGAGACACCGCTACCAAAACCCAATCTTCAATTTTTTTATTTGACATAACAATACCTACTTTATCAGGCCGTCTGAAAGTTTCAGACAGCCTTTTTTAAGCCGGTTTTTCATATAAACCGTTATTACTTACTCTTCCGCTCCCGGTATTCTTTCCACTCAATTAAAAAAGTTTAACTAAAAGCCAAAATAAATCTGATCCCAAGGTATATCGTTGTATTTTTACAGACCATAGCGAACAAATATAAAAAAACAGTATTATGGAAAGATTCGCTTGTCCCCCAGCTTCTGCCTGTTGATTTTGAAAATTCCATAGGTTCTACAGTTAACCAGATACTGAAAATAGTCAGCGACAGCATAACCAATATCAACAGCACCGGATGGGTTTGAGAAAAATCATATTTTTTCCAACCTTGTGAAAATGCTGCGATAAAGGCTGCTGTAACGGCAAAAAAGAAAGAAAAACTGTTGGTCAGTTTCGCCGCAAACGGATAAGCCATAGGTTTGTAATAACCTTGGCCGAACAAGTATTCGTCCACGAAAACAGCCAGCTGATTTTCGACAGGGCTTACTGCATGTGAAGGTGTCAATAAAAATACTACAATCGGAAAAAACAATACTGTCCAAAAGAACCATTCTTCAATTTTTTTCTCAGGCATAAAAACTCACTCCTATAGGCCGGCTGAAAAGTTTCAGACGGCCTTACCAAACTATTTTTTCTTTGCACGGTACTCTTGCCACTCAATAAGAAAAGTAACTAGAAATGCTAAAATAAATCTAATTGCAAAATAAATAACTACCGTTTTTGACAGCATGGCAGTCATATAAAAAAAATAATTATTGTAAAAAGAAGCTTTAGTTCCAAAACTTCTGCCTTGAGATGTTGAAAATTCCATATGCACAACACTTGTCCAAATAAAAAATATCAACAATACGACAAGAATAAATCCTGCAAATATGGTATTTTTTTCCAGAAAATCATATTTTTTCCAACCTTGAATTACCGCAGCAATAAAAGCAGCGAAAATTGCAAAAATTAAAGAAAAACTATTGGTTATCTTAGAGGCAAACGGATAAGCATCAGGCTTGTAATAACCATGCCCGAATAAATAATTATCCAAAAATTCTGCGAATTCCTTTTGTCCTGCAGTCTCGGCATAAACAGGGCTAAATATAAAAACTGCAATTGGAAACAATAGGACTACCCAAATCATAAAGGCATCAAATTTTTTATTAGGTCTATTGATATTTGACATATTTTTATCCCATATCAGGCCGTCTGAAAATTTCAGACGGCCTTTTCATTTAATACATAATGTAATCATCGTAAATATCAGGCATACCGATATCGGGCGTTACCATATCGGGATAGACAACGGTCTCGTCGGCAGGGATAGGGTTTTCCGTTACGGGCTGGGACAACAAACTTTCTTGATTTTCGTAATACAGGAACATCTCGTCGTCTATCCGCGAACCATCGGGCAAGATATTTTCGGGGCTGTCGTATCCGATTACCGTTTTATTTTCGGCAATCGGCAGTTCAGCCAAAGTCGCTTCGGCGACTTCAGCAGGTACGTCTTCAACCTGTTCGGTTTGTACGGTGGAATCCGTACCGTTTTGCGCTGCCGCTACGGCTTCGGCTTGTGCTTTTTCTAAAAACGTTTGTGCGACGTTTTCAGACGGCGTAACCGATGTTTCTTCAGCCTGTAAGATAAAATTGCCCTCGCTGGAAATACCGCCGACGATTTCCACTTTATCGGCCTCTATCTCGATATTGTCAAACCACTGGTTGCCGAAAATAGTCACATTGTCGGCACGGAGGCGCGCATCAATAGGCAGGTGCATATC
The DNA here is from genome assembly GCF_042658245.1 of Neisseria weixii. Classification (NCBI taxonomy): domain Bacteria; kingdom Pseudomonadati; phylum Pseudomonadota; class Betaproteobacteria; order Neisseriales; family Neisseriaceae; genus Neisseria; species Neisseria weixii. Next base: position 26,439 of record NZ_JBHSPY010000028.1, on the reverse strand, counting down.
ACCGACCAGTACCAAATCCGTCACATCATCTACCGGGGCAGACAGTATGGAATTACCTTTGGATATTTCGGATTCGATAAAATCCGCTACATTACTAATGGCTATTGTTAACCCAATACCAACACCCAAAGCTACAAGACCTCCAGCTAATGGAGTTCCTGCTAAAGTTAGCATAACTCCTAATGCTCTTGCCGTTCCCAACGCAGCCGCTCCACCTGCCGCCCCGACCATGATTTTCGCAAACTGCCCGTATACGCTGTCCCAGTTGGACTGGGTATCTTCATGGTAAGCTTTGTTCAGACGGCCGCCGAGTTCCAAGATATCCAATCCGTTGCCCGCGCCGCCGGCCAATTTGCCCGCCACGCCCATAAGATAGGCTTTGCCGGCGTTTTCCCCACCTATTTTGTGCATTTCTTTTGCTTCCTGACGCATGGTTTCGACGGTTTCGACGGTTTCGGCCAAAGCACCGGGATTGCGGGCGTAAAAATCGGCGGCATCGGCGGGCATTTCGCCGTTTTGGAACGTAATCATCCCGTTGGCGTAGGTGGCGGCCAATTCGCTTTTGAGTTCGGCGGTTCTCTGCAGGATTTGCGCCCGCTCTTCCAAAGGTTTGGCCAAAAGGCCGGTGGCGGTATTGATTTGGGAAGCAATATCCCCGGCCAGAGATTTGGCGGTTTCTTCGGGGTGCGGTTGGGGCACGTTTTCAGTTGGTGGTGTACACCGGCATTTTGTGAAAAGTCGGCATTTCCGCTTGCGGCGGGGTCGAAATAGGCGGATCCGACCATGTCCGTATAGGGGGCATTATCGATAACAATGGGCAGGCTATCGTCGGCAAGGGCATGGTTTACGCCGCCTGACGGCCTTGCTCCTGTAACGACAATGGGACTTAATTCAACATTTTGCCCCATTCCGCCGCCGGAATCCAAGCCGGTTCACTGGAAATAACTTCATATCCGACACCGTTTATAGCGGCTGCGGCTTTATGGGTTTCATCGCCGCATACGTAATCGCAATACGGGCAGCAGGTTTCACTCATTATCCATTACCTCCTTGTTAATATTAATAATTCTTATTTAGAAAACATAAAGACAACAGGCCGTCTGAAAAGTTTCAGACGGCCTGTTGTTTAAATATATTTATTTGATTTTATTCAGTTTTTATTTTTGGTTTACTTCAGTAAATTCTTCAAAGCCAAGCGCACGCCTTCACCGACGTCGGTGCCTTTCGGAATGCCTTTCACCGCCGCTTTGGCTTCGCGCTCGTTGTAGCCCAAGGCTAATAAAGTGCTGACGATATCGGTTTCGTCTGCGCCCGGGGTTGGGGCAAATAGGCCGTCTGAAATATGTTCCGGCACCAGCTTGCCGCGCAATTCCAGCACCATGCGCTCAGCGGTTTTCTTGCCTATGCCGGGCGCGGAAGACAGTCGTTTCACGTCTTCTTCAGCCACCGCCTGCGCCAGTTCGTCGGCGTTGATGGCAGACAGAATGCCTAAGGCGGTTTTGGCACCGATGCCGCTCACCTTTACCAATTGGCGGAAAGTCGCCCGCTCTGCCGCCGTGGCAAAGCCAAACAGCAAATGCGCATCTTCGCGCACCACCAATTGGGTATAAAGCTGCACGGTTTCATTCAATGCTGGCAGGTTGTAAAAGGTTTGCATCGATACATCGACTTCATAACCGACGCCGTTGACATCAATAACGATTTGCGGCGGCTGTTTGTCGATGAGTTTGCCGGTGAGTCTGCTGATCATAAAAAGCTCTGGGTTAAGTGGAAAAGGCCGTCTGAAAACATGATGTTTCAGACGGCCTAATTATACCAAGTTTAGCGAATCAGACGGCCTTATCATCAAGACAGGCCGTCTGAACGATTAAATTACTGAATCGGCGCTGCTGTATGCCAGGCTGCGGATACGGGTTTCGGCTTCATCCGCGCGCTCTTGTGCAGTAAACGGCCCCATGCGCACTACATATTCGTGGCTGCGTTTTTCAACCGACATTTTCGGGCCGGTCAAAGAAGAAGCCAGTTGCTCGGTGGTGCGGTTGATGTAGGCTTGTGCATCACGCTCGGTACCGAAGGCTTTCAAATCCACATAGATTTCTTGTGCCGGCGACAAGGCTGCCGGCGCGGTGTTCGGGGTAACGGCTTTAGGTGCGGCGGCTTGTTGCGATTTCATGCCCGGCACGATTTGCTCGATTTTCACATGGGCCGAGCCTTGGTTGATAAAACCGAGTTTTTGCGCGGCGGCTTTCGATAAATCCATTACGCGGTTACCATGGAACGGGCCACGGTCATTCACGCGCACGATCACGCTTTTACCGTTGCGGGTGTTGGTCACTTTGGCGTAGCTCGGAATCGGCAGGGTGCGGTGGGCAGCAGTCATGGCGTGCATGTCGTAACGCTCGCCGCTGGCGGTTTTGCGGCCGTGGAATTTGCCGCCATACCATGAAGCGTTGCCGCTTTGGCTGAACGACGATACTTTAGTCATCGGTTGGTAACGTTTGCCTGCTACCTTGTAGCTGCGGTTGGCAGAAGGATACAGTTTCTCAGCGCGCACAATGCTGTCTTGCTGGGTCACCATGATTTCGTTGGCCTGCTTGGCCAACAGGGCGCCTTTGGCGGTTTGCGCCGAGGCGTTACCGATGGAGAAAACGCCGATGGCAGCTGCCGTCAGCGTGGCGAATAAAGTATGGCGGTTTAAAGTCAAAACAAAATCCATTCTTGAGTTAATCAGGCAAAGCGCCGATGTTTCAATACGAAACATCGACACTTATAAAATCACGATTGTTCAGACGGCCTGTCGATTACATTCCGCCCTGATAATCGTTTTGCCGCCATGCTTCAAACAGCATCACGGCCACAGTGTTAGATAAATTCATGCTGCGGCTATCCGGCAGCATAGGCAAGCGAAGCTTTTGCCCGGCTGGCAGGGTATCGAGGATTTCTGCCGGCAAACCGCGTGTTTCAGAGCCGAACAAAAACACATCGCCCGGCCGGAATTCAGCTTTGTCGGGGCGGGTTTTGCCTTTGGTCGTCAACGCGAAAATACGGCGGCCTTCGAGTGCTTTCAAGCAGGCTTCGAAATTCTCGTGTACCGTCAGTTTTGCAAACTCATGATAATCCAAACCCGCGCGCTTCATTTTGGTGGAATCGAGCGGGAACCCGAGCGGTTTGACTAAGTGTAAGTCCGCGCCGGTATTGGCGCACAATCGGATGATATTGCCCGTATTCGGCGGGATTTCAGGTTGATACAAAACAATAGTAAACATATAAATCAGTCACTTAGCAGTCGGATAAGATGCCACAGCATGGTGGCGGTGTCAAAGTCTTTAGCTATCTTTTCAATTGCGAACGCGCCAGACACCAGCAATAAACCGCGCTTGCGCCCGATGCTTTCAGCGTTTGCGCCAATTCGTTTAATGTTGCACCGGTGGTCATCACATCATCGATTAACAATATCTTACAGTTTTCAGGCAAAGTCTTGTTTAGCTTGAAGATGTTGCGTACATTGCGCCGTCGCTCGTCGCTTTTGAGCGTGCTTTGCGGCGGTTTGTGGGCACGTTCGATGAATTGGCGCGGCAACACTTGCCAGCCGTAGTCGCGCGCCAAACCTTTCGGCCAATTCTTCGCTTTGGTTAAAACCGCGATAAAGCCGTCTTACCTTACTCAACGGCATGGGCAGCACGCAATCAATCTCGGCGGTATCCAGCCAATCGGGCGCATGGCGGTGCATTAAATCCGCCAACGGCCGCCGCATGCTCATGTCGCCCAAATGCTTGAACTGATGCACCATGCCGCTGACCGGCGCTTCATAATACACCGAAGCCCACATCCGCTCAAATTCCGGCGGCTTTTTCTGGCATTGGCCGCACACCGCCCCACCGGCAACCTGCCGGAAACACAAAGGGCAGCTATTGGCCGCATCGGTGAAGTGTTCCGCCAAATCAGCCAAGCAGCCGTCACACAGGCCGTCTGAAGCGGAATCGTGGCATAATACGCAGCGATGGGTGCACCACCCCGAGCGTTGTTTCATTCTGCACCAAAAAGAAAGAACATCCATGCCACACTCTGCGAAAAAAGTTTATCTGATTCACGGCTGGGCGGCCAACCGCCACGTTTTCGACGATTTCATACCGCGTTTGCCGCACGATTGGGAAGTGCACGCGCTGAACCTGCCCGGTCACGGCGATGCGCCTTTTAGCGACGATTTCGACATTGCCGCCATTGCCGACCATTACGCCGCACAAATCGACACACCGGCACACATTCTCGGCTGGTCACTCGGCGGCTTGGCCGCACTTTATCTGGCCGCACGCCACCCCGACAAAGTGAAATCGCTGTGTCTGACTGCCGGTTTCGCCAAATTCACCGCCGAAGCCGATTATCCCGAAGGTTTGAGCCATCCTGCTTTGGCCAAAATGGCCGGTACTTTTCAGCAGGATTATGCCAAACATATCAAACAGTTTCTACAATTACAATTACTTCATACACACAATGCCGACACCGTTTTGCACAAAGTATTGCCTGATTTAATCCGCCGCGGCGCACCGCAAGCGCTGCAAGCCGCCTTGGATGCGGTCAACCGCGCCGATGCCCGGCCGTTTTTAGCGCACATTCAGCAGCCTGTGTTGCTCGTTTACGGCCGAAAAGACGCCATCACCCCGCCGCGCATGGGCGAATACCTGCACCGCCATCTGCCCGATAGCCGCCTGCATCTCATTGAAAAAGCCGCCCACGCGCCGTTTCTCAGCCATGCCGATGAGTTTGCCGATGTGTATCAACGTTTTATTGAGGCCGTCTGAAATGAATCAAGACCCACGCTGGGAAATCCACCGCCACCTGGCCCAACAAACCGACGAACGCTTGGCACTGGTGCGCCACATCCCGCAACACATCCTGCTTGTCGGCGCCGATGCTGACATCAGCCGCAGCCTGCTGGCCGCACGTTATCCCAAAGCCGCCTTCAGCGAATACGATCCGCGCCCCGATTTTCTTCAGACGGCCGCAGCCGATCGCAGAAGCGGTTTCTGGCAAAAACTTACCGGCAAACAGATTGAGCAATATTGCCAGCCGCTTAGCCAAACCTTACCCGAAGCCGCCGCCGATATGCTGTGGGCCAATCTCAGCCTGTCTAACTCCACCGAACCGCTGCCTGCCATCTTCCAAAACTGGGCAAACGCATTGAAAATTGACGGTTTGCTGTTTTTCACCCACTTCGGCCGCGACACCTTAGCCGAACTCACAGGCCGTCTGAACGCCGCCGGCATTGCCTGCACCGCGCCAATCTTTATGGACATGCACGACATCGGCGATATGCTCGCCGACAACGGCTTCTACGACCCCGTAACGGACACCGCCAAGCTCGAATTAAGCTACCGCCAAGCGGCAACCTTTTGGCAGGACATGGAAATTTTAGGAATCTGGAACGCGCTGCAATGTGAAAAACCGCAAGCCGCAAAAGATTTTGTCAACCGGATTTTTGCCGAAGAAGGCCGTCTGAACATCACGCTGGAAACGGTGTACGGCCACGCGGTGAAGAAACCGATTTTACCGCAGGGGGAAAGTTTGGTAACGTTTTACCCGAAAAAGTAAAGGCATATTCTCATCCGAATCCGGGCAGCAGTCTGAACTGCTGTTTTCAGACGGCATGAAACTTTCGCAGCAGTTATTTGTCTACATAATTAATCATCTATAAACCTTTACCCGAAAAGGAAAATCCATGAAACATTCGATGACCTTCGCCCTGATTGCCACCGCCCTCATCGGTTTGAGTGCCTGCCAAAAAGAAGAAGCACCCGCGCCGCAAGCTGCGGCGGAGCAAACCCAACACGCCGCTGACCAAGCGGCCACCGCCCAACCTGCTGCCAACCCGCAGCCGGGCAATGCGGTGTCGAGCGAAGATTTGATGCGCAAAGAAGCGCCCGCGCAGCCCGCCCAAGGTTCTGCGATTCAGGCCATCCAGAGCAAGCCTTACAACGGAACCACCGTACACCTGACCAAAGCCAAAGTGGTCGGCCCGATTTTGACGGTGGAATTCGTGTTCGAACCGAAACGCAAGCCTAATGGCGAGTATGATTATGTGGATGGTTATGAGGCCACCTTTGGCGATTTGTCATACATCGACGAAGCATCGGCACAGAAAGTCGGCCTGCTGCAGGACGAAAACGGTAAATTTTCCGCATCCCCAACAAGCAGCGACGGTAAGAAACTGTATATATCCGGTATCAGCAAAATGACCGCCGTTACCCTGAAATACCCTGCTCCGCCTGCCACTACGCAAACCATCAGCATCGACCTGCCCAAAGTCGGCTCGTTCGACAGTATCCCTGTTACCCGCTGATGCCGAAGGCCGTCTGAAAACGTAAGGGCATCAATCCGCGTATTGCCTTTTTAAGGGGTTGATGCTGCCGGCCTACGGCATTGCCGCATTTTCAGACGGCCTGAATGTTGAAAAACCGACAACGGAAAACCATCAAAAGGCCGACACCATGACCCCGAAAACCCTGTTCCCGATTTTCGCCCTAACCCTGCTTGCCGCCTGCGGACAGCAGCAAAGCGCAGAGCAGCCCGCGCCGCCCCACAACGGACAAATAGTCGAAGCGCAAGCGCAGGTTCAGACAGACAGCGAAGCCGCAGGCCTCAGCAGCGAAACCCACACCCCGGCCGAAATCCGCGCCGCCGAAAACGCGCCGCCGCCTCAGAAACTCACCGCCGTACGCAGTTCGCTCACAAGCGGCAGCGCAGGCGCGGCCGCCGCATCGGGCGCACTCGGCGGCACGGGTTCGCAGCTCACCGGCAACATCACAGGTCTGACCGCCAAAGAAACCGCGCAGGGCTTGGAGCTGGACATGTCGTCCGACGTTTTGTTCGACTTCGACAAAGCCGAACTCAAATCCGAAGCCGTGCCCGTGCTTGAAAAAGCCGCCGAAATCATCCGCAACAAAGGCAAAGGCGTAGTGGCCGTAACGGGACACACCGACAGCAAAGGCGACGATGCCTACAATCAAAAACTCTCGCTCGAGCGCGCCGAGACCGTGAAAAAATGGTTTGTGGAAAAAGGGCTGGCCAATGAATTCACCGTTGCCGGCAAAGGCGAAACCGACCCCGTGGCCGAAAACGAAAACAGCGACGGCAGCGACAACCCCGAAGGCCGCGCCAAAAACCGCCGCGTGGGGATTTTGGTGAAAACGCAGGAGAAAATCGGCGCGGCAAAATAGCGGCGGATTGGGCAGGCTGATTGGCAAACTTTGCCGCTGCCTGCATCATCATGACCATAGGGACAGGCCGTCTGAAAAAAATTTTTCAGACGGCCTTATCTTAATGACTACTATTATCCCGCATAAGCCACATTTAAGGGCACAACAAAATCGTGTGGGATTTGTTCGGCTTGCCATAAATCATATTTGTTTTGTAGATTGAGCCACAATTCTCCCGATGTGTTCAATAAAATGGATAATCGCACAGCCATATCGGCGGAAATAGCGGCTTTCCCGTTAAGAATGCGTGAAAGTGCGGCGCGTGTTACGCCCAAGCGTTTGGCTGCTTCGGTTACGCTGGTTTTGGCCAAGTATTCGCGCAAAACCAAGCCGGGATGAGGGGGATTGTGCATACGCATGTTTTTTATCCTTAATGGTAATCCTGATAATCGACAATTTCGGCATCTGTACCGTCAAATCGGAAGGTTAAGCGCCAGTTACCGTTTACCTTTACACTCCAATGATCTTTTAAATTGCCACTGAGTGGATGCAAATGCCAACCGGAAACATTCATATCCTGCACTTTGACCGCAGAATCCAATGCTGCTAACAAGATGGAAAGTTTCACGGCATGCGCGGCCTGAATGCCTGCTTTATTGCCGGTAGTAAAGAATTTTTCCAAACCTTTGTGCTTGAAGCTTTTAATCATGTGTAATCTTCTATTTGTATACCAAAACTATACACAGCAGCTAATTATGCGTCAAGCACGACCCCATACACTACCCAATCCGCTTAAACGGCGGCAAACAAGCCAAAAGCTGCTGGCCGTATCGTTGGGTTTTCACGCGGTTGTCGAGGATGGTGACGCGGCCGTAGTCTTGTTCGGTGCGGATGAGGCGGCCGACGGCTTGGACGAGTTTGATGCTGGCTTCGGGCACGGTGATTTCGATAAAGGGGTTGCCGCCGCGCTGTTCGATCCAGCGGTTTTGGGTTTTCTCAATCGGGTTGTCGGGCATGGAAAACGGCAGTTTGGCGATGATGACCTGCACGCAGGCTTCGCCGGGTAAATCGAGACCTTCGGCGAAACTGTCGAGGCCGAAGATGATGCTGGCTTTACCTTCGCTCAAGGCTTGGTAATGGCGTTGCAGCAACACGGTTTTGGGCAATTCACCCTGTATCAGCAGCAGGGGCAGGTATTCTTCGGGCAGGCGCAGGGCGACATCCTGCATTTGTTTGCGCGAGGAAAACAGCACCAGCGTGCCGATGGCTTGGTTGGCGGCAATCAGCTTGGGCAGCCATTCGACAATGGCGGCGGTGTGGGCATGGGGATCTTTCGGGCTGGCGTAAATCGGCGGGATATAAAGCTCGCCCTGTGTTTCAAAGTCAAACGGGCTTTGCAGCGCGAGGGTGGTGGCTTGGGGGAACCAAATCAGGCCGGTTTGGCGCAGCAGCAGGTTAAAATTGCCCAAAGATTGCAGGGTAGCCGAAGTCAACACGGCACCGGCGGCGCGGCGCCATAAACTGTTGGCAAGGTGGCTGGCGCTGCTGATGGGGCTGGCGTTGAAAATGTAGTCGTTTTTGTCGTCCACGCGGCGGGTAATCCATTTGGCCAGCGGCTCTTCTTTTTCTTTCGGCACGGTGGAAAACAAATCCCACACGGCGCCGATTTGTTCGATGCGGGCGACAAACAGGCCGAATTCGCTGCTCAGGCGGTCGACCAATGCGCCGTCTTGCTCTTTGTCACGGCGGCTGGCGGATAGGGCATCGTTGAGACCATAAACGTGTTTCAGCAGGCTGCGCGCGGCCACGCCGGTGTTGGACACCAGCAATTCCAAATCTTCGGGGATTTTGCCGTCTTCCCACAGCCACATCGGTTCGCTGCTTTTGCGGCCGGTGTCGCTGTCGTATTCGCCGGCGTTGAGGCCGAGTTTGGGCTCTTCGGCAAGGTGGAACTGCCACTCATGCAGGCTGTCGAGCAGTGACACGGCAGATTCGTCGGCTAAATTCGCCAGCTCAGTTTTGTCGGTGAGGGCGGCGATTTTATTGGTGATTTGCGGCAGTTTTTCCAAAGTCCACACGGCAGTGTTCCACGAATGCTCGGCGGCAAACTGGCTCAAGGCTTTTTTCGGCAGGTGATGCGCTTCGTCTATGCAGTAGAAACTGTTTTCCGGCGCAGGCAGAATCACGCCGCCGCCCATGCTGATGTCGGCCAGCAGCAAATCATGATTGGCAACGACGACATCCACCGTTTCCAGTGTATCGCGTGCCAGATAAAACGGGCATTCGGCGCGGTTGGGGCAGGCCGATTTCAGGCAGCCGTGGCGGTCGTTGGTGACTTTAAACCAAATCACATCATCGATTTTTTCCGGCCATGTGTCGCGGTCGCCATTAAAGCGGCGCGCGCCGAATTCATCGGCCATTTCGCGCAAAAGCTGGATTTCTTCGGGCTTGGGTTTGCTGTCCCATAACACGGTCGGCGCTTCAAAACCGAGCAGGTTTTGCTGCGCGTTGCCTTGGGTGAGTTGATAGAGTTTGTAGGGGCAAAGATAGCGGCCGCGCCCTTTGGCCAAGGCAAAGCTGAGTTCCAAACCGCTTTTTTCCACCAAAAACGGTAAATCACGTTCTACCAATTGCTCTTGTAAGGCCACGGTCGCGCTCGACACAATCAACCGCTTGCCACGCGTTTGCGCCATGATGCCGCCGGCCAACAGATAGGCCAGCGATTTGCCCACGCCGGTCGGCCCTTCAATCACGGCAATGCTCTCGCCTTCGCGCTGCGGCGCTTCACCGCCCTCCTCGCGCGTTTTCGTGCGCGAAAAGGCATTGGCAATGGCGGCAATCATCTCCCGCTGTGAAGCACGCGGACGGAAATGCGGCAGGCTTTTACTGATGTTTTGGTAGTGGTCGCGAATGGCGTTTTTTTCTAAATCGGTGAGCATGAGGCCGTCTGAAAAGGTTTGGAAAATAAGGTGTTATTTTAGCATTTTTTGGGTAAGGGATTGTAGGTAAGTGATGAGGCCGTCTGAAAGATTTATATGCTTTCAGACGGCCTCATCAATGTTAAAACGAAACAATGGGCAGCGAAGGTTTCAGACAGCCTATTCGGCTTTTTTGCCGTCAAACATCTGCCGTAAACCCCGTTCTATAGTGTCGAGTTGTTTGCGGTATTCACGGCAATCGCGGCACATAGATAAATGAATATGCACACGTAATTGCTGCTTGAGAGGGAGTATCCCTTCATCGTGCTGCCGGGAGAGCAGCCGGGTAATCTGTTTGCAGTTTCTCATGGTGTTATCCTTGATTGAACCATTTGATTTGCAGGCATTGGCGCAAACCTTCTCGGGCGCGGTACATGATGGTGTGGTAATTGGCGGCAGACAGGCTGCATTGGGTGCGGACTTCGGCGCTGTCAAAGCCGAGAATTTCTTTCATCATAAACACGCGGGCGGTGTTTTCCGGTAATCCGTACAAACACGCTTCCAATACGATATAGAAATGTTTTTCATTCAGGCTTTGCTCGGGTGATGCCCAGCTACTCGGGCGACCATGTTCCTGCCAATGGCCTTGGCTGTCGAACAAATTGTCAAAGGCTTCATCAAACATTTCTTTTTCATGACTGATAAACACCGCACGCCGACAACCGCTTTGGCGCAGGCTGTCGATAATTTTGTTTTTCAAAATGGCAAACAGCCAGCTTTTGACGTGCGCTTCGCCTTTAAAACTTTCTTCCGCACGATATGCTGAAAAAAAGTTTCCTGCACCAGATCTTCGGCCAAATCGGTTTGATCGGGCAACTGAATACAGGCAAAACGCACCAAATGACGGCGGATTTCATCGAGTTGGCGTTGGCTTAAACTGCTCAGGCTCATGGCTGCTGCTCCGCCAAAATAACTTCTGCGTGCCATGTTTGCCAACGTGATGCCAATTCTTCTGCCCAATGCGGATTTTCAGACGGCATCCATTCGGCCAACATGGCTTGCACGCCAGCCAAATTCATCGGATTTTCCGATAACGTTTGCAGCAATAAAGCGGTAAAGGCATCGGCCTCACGATACCAAACGACATCTTGCGGATTGCGCCACACCAACAGTGTAGTTTGGCTCTCACTCAAATCCTGATGCACGGCATAATCGTAATGGCGCAGAAATGCTGCCTCCGACAAGGTATAAACCGCCTCGGCATCATACGGACGGGTGTCTCCAATGATGGCGGTTTCTGCCAAAAGCTGGGTGTGCTCGAAATCCATCAATGCCAACAGGCCGTCTGAAAATAAGTGACGCTGGCGGCAGTATTGTAAAAATTCCCGGCAATTTCCTGAAAATAAGGCGATTGCGCCTGACCTTCGCGGATAAACTTTATTTTAGCGGCCTGCCAGCTTTCAGCATCACAATATTGCGGTGTTTCGGTATAGCAACGGTCGATAAAGCTGTGGATATTGTTGTGCACCAAACGCACATAAACAGCTAAACGATGGCTGTCGAAATCCTGTGCATTACCGCCCGCCCGAATAGCGGCGGCAAAGCGGTGTTGATATTCGGCGGACGTTTCAGACATGAAGATAGGCCTTTTGTACGTTTTGCTGGTAATCGCGGATGCGACCCACTTCGGCAGTTAATTCTTCAAACGACGGAAAATTAAAATCGCGTTCGAGCAAAGTGGGCGGAATATGCGGCAATGCGGCATAGGTATCGGCCAACAAATCCCACACATCGCCACACACAGGCGCACCGTGGGTATCAATCAACAAATCTTCTGCTTCTTGGTCATGGCCGGCGATGTGCAGATAACATACGCGGCTTTTATTGACTTGGGCAAGGAAATCGGCAGGCATGAGCAAACCATGATTGACTGCATTAACGTAAATATTATTCACATCTAAATGTATGCCGCAATCGGCTTCGTCGGCCACAGCGTTCAAAAATTCGGCTTCATTCATTTCCGCCAAAGGGGAATGCAGGTAATACGAGGTATTTTCCACTGCAATACGGCAGCCGAGCATATCTTGCACCCGCTTCACCCGCGCGGCAGTGTGATGCACCATTTCTTCGGTAAAAGGCAATGGCAGCAAATCATAAAGATGGCCGCCATCATGGTAATAGCTCAAATGGTCGGAGAAAAAACGGCAATCGTATTGCTGCATCATCTGTTTGATACCGGCAATTAAATCGGTATCCAACGGCGCTTGTCCGCCCAAGGAAAGCGACAACCCATGCAAAGCAAGCGGCAGCTTTTCAGTTACGCGGTCAAACTGTTTACGTGCATGGCCACCCATTTTCAACCAGTTTTCAGGGGCGGCTTCGATAAACGCAATAGGGCTGTCATCAGGCAGATTGAGAAAATCTTCCGCTAAATCACGGCGATAACCTAAACCTGTATATTGAATCATGATTGATTGTTCCTATGTTTTCAAATGGCCGGCTTAATGTAAACCCGTTGTATTCGTTTGTTGTTTTATAATAAAACCCCGGTCTTGAATTAAATCGGCTTTAAACGGCATCTTCAAAATCTTGCATCAAAAAAGATGCCGTTATAGCCGCCTTTTCAGACGGCCTAAAACAGCACGTACCGTTATTTAGAACCGCATTTACCTTCAGCAGCTTTGGTTTTTGCAGGAGCAGCACCACATTTGCCTTCGGCAGCTTTAGTTTGAGCAGCAGATGCACCGCACTTGCCTTCGCCACATTTACCTTCACCAGCTTTGGCTTTAGAGGCTTTGGCAGCAGCTGGCTTTGCTGAAATTTTTTCAGTCGCCTGAGCACAAGCCACCAAAGACAGAGACAGTGCACTCGCCAACGCAGCAGCAGTTTTTTTATTAATCATGTTTTTTCCTTTCCAAAAGAGTATATTAAATATGAAATAAAACGTTTTGAGTCCGTTTTGAGACTATAAATCTAACCAAGCAAACTACTTTTCAGACGGCATCGGCGGCCGATTAAAGCATCCAAAGAAAAATGTCCCGCTCCTTGTAAAAGCAAGGCCAACAGCACTACCGCATAAATCAATGCCATTTTGTAACCGCCTTCACCGACGTTGTAGCCCAACCCGGCATGTACTGCCGCCCAAGCGACTAATGTCAAAATCATCAATCCGGCCGCCGCAAAGCGGGTAGCCAAACCGATAAGCAAAAGCAAAGGCAATATCAATTCGGCAAACATCGCCAATTGCCAATTGATTTCTGGTGAGAACCATAAAAAGGGAGGTGGAAATTTCTCGGCAATTTCAGCAAACCAGTTCTCACCACGCCATTTTTCTAAACCTGCCTCAAAAAATTCATACGCAGTAAACAAACGCAACACCAGTAAGCTTGCCAAGAAGTGGCTTCTTTCATAAATTATCCGTTCCGTTTTAATTTGTTTAACGAAAATTTAGACGAAACGGCATTATAAAACTGACAATATTTTTTGAAATTTTTTCTAGATTGTTGTTTTTAAATTAAATTTAATAGAAGAAATTTTAATTGAAGGCTTTAGATTCATAGCAATACTGCTGAGCTTATTTTTCAGACGGCCTTACCCATTGATTTAAAACTCACCCACAATCTCTAATATTGCTTCCCCATACTTCGCCAGCTTTTCTTCGTCTACGCCATGAATCTCTGCTAATGCGTCCATGGTTTTCGGCTTTTTGGCGGCAATGGCACGCAAGGTAACTTTGCTGAAAATCTGGTGCGACTCGATGTATTCAAGGCGGGCGGTTTTGGTGCACCATTCGAGCAATTCACGCATGAGTTTGCGTGTGCTTACCGCTTTATCTTCTAGGGAATCGGAGAAGGGATAACATACGGATAAGATATCGGTGGCATAACGGCCGATGCTGACTTGGCCCAAGCCGTGTACACCTTGTAAGTCCAAATCGGTTTCGGGGGTAAGGCGGATCAGGTCGAGCAGGGTATCGTCACTCAAGATTTTTTTTAAGGCTACACCTTCGGTTTGGGCTTGTTTGCCGCGCCATGCGGTGAGGGTTTGCCACATGATTTTGTCGCGTTCGCTGGTCAGGCCGTCTGAAATGTTTTCGTTTGCGTTTTCAGACGGCGTGTCTTGCCCATTAACAGCGGTTTGGCATACTTCCAAGATTTCCAAGCCGAAGCTGTTGATTTTGGCTTCGCCCAAGCCGTAGATTTCGTGTAATTCAGTTAGATTTTGCGGCAGCTTTTCCACCACGTCGCGCAGGGTTTTGTCACCGCAGATAACATAAGCCGGCACTTCCGCCGCTTTGGCTTTTTCCATGCGCCATTTGCGCAACGCCTGCCAGATGCGCTCTTCGCGCTCGGTACGCAGCCATTCTTCTTTCGGTTTCTGCGTGGCGGCTTTGTCGCGTTTGAGCGGGCGCAACCAAACTTCGGCTTCTCCTTTTAATACTTTGCGCGCGTCGTCGGTAAGTTGTAAGGATTGATATTGCTGGGTATTGACGGTGAGATAACCCAAGCTGATGCATTGGCGGATGACGCTGCGCCATTCTTTGTCGGTCAGGTCGTCGCCGATGCCGAATGTGGATAGTTGATTATGCTGATTGCGCAGAATCCATTCGTCGCTTTTGCCGCGCAAGACGTTGGTAACGTATCCGGCTGCAAAGAGTTGGCCGACACGGTACACACAGCTTAACAGTTTTTGCACCAACACGGTTCCATCAAACCGGGTAGGCGGATGCAGGCAGTTGTCGCAATGGCCGCAAGGTTGAGAAGTTTCGCCGAAATGGCGCAGTAGTAATACACGGCGGCATTCGGTGGTTTCGCACACCGACAGCATGGTATCGAGCTTTTGCATTTCGACTTGTTTTTGCGCTTCTTCGCTGTTGCCTTCGGCAATGCGTTCGCGCAGCAATACCCAATCATTCAGGCCATAACACAGCCAACTGGCAGCAGGCAGACCATCCCGTCCCGCGCGGCCGGATTCTTGGTAGAAATGCTCGATACTTTGCGGCATATCCAGATGGGCAACAAAGCGGACATCGGGCTTATCAATGCCCATACCGAAAGCGACGGTTGCCACCACAATCACATTGTCTTCGCGGGTGAAGCGGCGTTGATTGGCTTCGCGCACGTCCATGCTCAATCCGGCATGATAAGGAATGGCTTCCAAACCGTTGCTGTGCAAAAACTGCGCCACATCTTCGACTTTTTTGCGGCTTAGACAATACACAATGCCGCTTTGGCCGCTCATTTGCTTGTGGATAAAATCAAGCAGCTGCTTTTTACCATTGTTTTTCTCGATGACTTGGTAATAAATATTCGGGCGGTCGAAGCTGGCAATGTATTCGGGCGATTGTTCCAACTGAAGATAATGCTTGATGTCGGCGCGCGTGGCAGCATCGGCGGTAGCGGTTAAGGCAATGCGCGGCACTTGTGGATAACGTTGTGCCAACATGCCGAGCTGCTGATATTCGGGTCGGAAATCATGCCCCCATTGACTGACGCAATGTGCTTCGTCAATGGCAAACAGGCTGATTTTTTGTTGATCGAGAAAACGCAAAAAGCGGTCGGTGACCAAGCGCTCGGGGGCGACGTATAACAGTTTCAGACGGCCTGCGTCCAATTTATCGGCAATTTCACGCGCTTTGTCGCCGCTGGTGCTGCTGTTGACGCTGGCCGCTTCAATACCGGCCGCATGCAGGCTGGCTACTTGATCGTTCATCAACGCAATCAACGGCGATACAACAATGGCCACGCCTTCACGCATCAGAGCCGGAATCTGATAACACAATGATTTGCCGCCGCCGGTAGGCATCAACACCATCAGACTTTCGCCTTGAGCCAAGGTATTGACCACCGCTTCCTGATTGCCGCGAAATTCGGGATAACCGAATACTTCGTGCAAAATTTGTCGGGCTGTGGGGTGGCTCATGATGCGTCCGTTGGCGTGAAAAGCTTTATTTTAACGGTTTTATCCGCCGGATGCATGGCTTAGTTTCCACAATTTATGCCGTGTCTGAGGGTAAGGTTTGCAAAGCCGGTTTACTTCATCTTGACTCTTCAAGCATAATAGCGATGATTGGTTTAAGAATGAGGTAAACATGAATATGCAATGGTATCGCTTGGGTCTGTCCGCTTCTTTGGCGTTGGTTTTGGCTGCTTGTGCTTCATCGGGTGGCTCGAGTAATGGCAATTGGCAAAACATCGGCACTACATCCAACGGAAATATTAAAGTCGCGGTGGATAAAAGCAGCATAAAGAGTAACGGCCAGCTGGTAACATTCCGCGACCGTAAAGTGATTTCCAAACTCAGCGAAGAAAAATTCGCCAACACGCCTGCATATAAAACCGCATTAGCCGATTGGGAAATCCATTGCGGCAACAAAACCTACCGTTTGACGGCATTACAATTACTGAATGAGCGTGGACAAACAATGACCAACCAACGCTACACCGCCACCAATTTGCGCCCGATGAGTGTGATGAGTGGCTCGATTACCGAAAAACAATATGAATTGGTGTGTGGTAAAAAACTTTAATCCACAAAATTATCCACAAAGAAAAAGGCCGTCTGAAAACATCATATTTTCAAACGGCCTTTTTCATAATTAGCTGATTTTTAAGATATATCAACGCAAGCGTTTACCCGTTTCACCATCAATAATTTGGCTTGGTGCTTTCCGGTCACCAATTAAACCGCCGATAATCCACACTTTACGCCCGAATCGTCTCCTAACTTCGCGCTCAGTTTTGCAGGCTCGTTTGCCGGCACGATTACACGATGTAGAAACCAAAGCCGTATTCAAAGCATGACACAATCGGCGTGCACCGGCATGAGCGGGCACACGCACGGCCAGTTTGTCCCTGTTTTTACCGCGCAATAACGACAACACGCTTTTTTCAGACGGCAGCAAAAACGTTTTTGCTGCCGGCCAAGTTTGCTGCAATAAGGCTTGCATGTTTTCAGGCGGCCTTTTAATCAAGGGTTGCAATTGGTCTAAATCGCTGCCAATCACAATCATGCCTTTATGCTGCGGCCTTTTTTTGAGATGAATCACCCGTTTTAACCCTTGTGCATGCTTAGGCAGACAGCCCAAACCGTAACAAGATTCAGTCGGATACGCCACCACACCGCCTGATTTCAAATGGGCGCTGAGCTTTCTTTGCAGGCTGGCAGATAAGATTCGGGGAAACGGTTTCATAATCTTTTCTAAATGAGGAAGGCCGTCTGAATTGTCAGACGGCCTTTTAAAGATACAGATTAGCGGTTAATCGCTTTATCCGCAATATCTTTGCGGTATTGCATGCCGTCGAAGCTTACTTTTTCCAAAGCCGCATAAGCTTTGGCTTTGGCCGCCGCCACATCGTCACCCAGACCGACCACGCATAATACACGGCCGCCATTGGTGATAACTTGGGTTTTTTCGTTCACCGCCGTACCGGCATGAAATACTTTGCCGATTTGATTGGCTTCTTCCAAACCGGAAATTACATCACCTTTTTTCGGCGTTTCCGGATAGTTTTCCGCAGCCAATACCACACCGACAGCGGTTTGCGGATTCCATTCGGCGTTGACTTCATTCAATTTACCGTCAATCGCCGCTTCAATCAAAACAACTAAATCAGTATCCAAACGGCTCATGATCGGTTGGGTTTCCGGATCACCGAAACGGCAGTTGAATTCAATGGTATAAGGTGCGCCGTTTTCATCAATCATCAAACCGGCGTATAAAAAGCCACTAAACGGATGACCTTCAGACTGCATGCCTTTTACGGTCGGCAAAATGATTTCGTTGATGGCACGTTCGTATACATCTGGCGTGACGACCGGTGCGGGACTGTATGCACCCATACCACCGGTATTCGGGCCTTGATCATCGTCCAATAAGCGTTTATGGTCTTGACTGGTGGCCATCGGCAAAACATTTTCACCATCCACCATCACGATAAAGCTGGCTTCTTCACCTTGCAGGAAATCTTCAATCACCACGCGCGCGCCGGCATTGCCCATTTTATTGCCGAGCAGCATATCATCAATGGCAGCATGCGCTTCGTCTAAGGTAAGCGCGACAATTACGCCTTTACCGGCAGCCAAACCGTCGGCTTTAATCACAATCGGTGCGCCTTTTTGATTGACGTAATCATGTGCAGCTTCGGCTTTTTCAAAAGTCTGATATTGCGCAGTAGGGATGCCGTATTTGGCCATAAATGCTTTGGCAAAGTCTTTGGAGCTTTCCAATTGCGCTGAATATTGGGTAGGGCCAAAAATTTTCAGGCCTTGGGCGCGAAAATCGTTTACCATCCCTGCGGCCAATGGTGCTTCCGGACCTACTACGGTAAAGGCAATGTTTTCTTTATTACAAAAATCAATTAAATCAGCATGCGAGGTTAAAGCAATATTCTGCAGCTTCGGCTCAATTGCCGTGCCTGCATTACCGGGGGCCACAAATACGGTTTCTACGCGCTCGGATTGCGCTAATTTCCACGCCAATGCATGTTCGCGACCGCCACTGCCAATAACCAGCAATTTCATGCTTTCTCCTTTAAAAAAACATTGGTTTCTGAATCGGATTAAAGCGAAATTATAGCCTGTTTTAACACACTTAAACAGCTTTAAATCATAATGGATCAAACATTGCTCAAATGCACATTGAAATAAATAGGCCATCTGAAATGTTCAGACGGCAGATTAAAATGCTTCTTCAAAACTGACCTCAATTTGCCGGGTATGCTGCCATGCGGCCAAACAGGCTTCATAACTCGCCAAAGGCAGGCACACGGTTAATTTGCAATCCAACTGCAGATTTTGTTCAATAATTTCAGCCTGATGCTGCTTGGCAATCCGAATTGCATCATTCAATACCGGATATTCGCAGCGAATCCAAACCGTTTTTTCAATGTTTTTCTCAATAATTTCGGCAATGGCTAAAGCTTCGGCAGTAGAATTTTTATAAGCCTGAATCAGACCGGGCACACCCAATAATGTACCGCCAAAATAGCGCACCACCACCACCAAAACATCAGTCAAGCCTGCTGAGTCGATTTGACCGAGAATGGGCCTGCCAGCGCTACCGGATGGTTCGCCATCATCATTGGCACGAAACTGCAAACCATCCACACCCAAGCGATAGGCATAGCACCAATGCCGCGCTTTGTGATGCTCTTCACGCAAAGCATCGACATATTGCTTAACCTGCACCACACTTTGTATCGGATACGCATAGGCAATAAATCGGCTGCCTTTGTCTTTGATTTCAGCCTGCACATGTGCTGCAATGGTGGAATAAGTGGTGATGGTCATGATTACTCTGGAAAAATTTCAGACGGCCTTTTCATCAGGCCGTCTGAAAAATGTTTCACGTGAAACGCTTTAGTTTTTCAATGCTTCAGTCAGTTGCGGTACGATTTCGAACAAATCACCAACAATGCCATAATCTGCCACATTAAAAATCGGCGCGTCAGCATCTTTATTTACAGCCACAATTACTTTACTGTCTTGCATACCGGCAACGTGTTGGATCGCACCGGATACGCCTATGGCAAAATAAAGCTGTGGAGCAACCACTTTACCGGTTTGGCCGACTTGCAAATCATTCGGCGCATATTCGGCTTCAACCGCTGAACGGGAGGCGCCAATAGCCGCACCCAAAACATCCGCCAACGGAGTCAGAATTTGTTTAAAGTTTTCCGCGCTGCCTAAGGCACGGCCACCGGCCACCACCACATTGGCTTGGGTTAGGTCAGGGTGGTCGGATTGCGCCAATTCGCGCTTCACAAAGCGGCTGATGTTTTGTGTCTCAAGCGCGGCTACATTCACCACTTCTGCGTTACCGCCAGTTGTAGCAGCCGCTTCAAAAGCTGTGGCACGGAAAGTCAGCACCATTTTTTCAGCCGAAGTTTGTACCATTTCAAATGCATTGCCTGCATAAATGGGACGTACAAAAGTTTGATTATCCACAATTTCAGTCAAATCAGAAATTTGCGGCACATCCAAAACCGCAGCCACACGCGGCAACAGGTTTTTGCCAAATGCAGTCGCCGTAGCGGCAACATAGCGGTAATCGGCAGTCAATTTAACCACCAATGGGGTCAATTCTTCAGCCAAACTTTCGGCATAATGTGCTGCTTCGGCAACCAATACCTTCGCTACACCGGCCACTTGCTTAGCTTGTTCGGCTACTGTGGCGACACCTTTACCGGCCACCAATAAATGAACTTCACCCAATTTTTCAGCCGCTTTGATTGCGTGCAGGGTAGCGGGATTCAAATGCTGGTTATTGTGTTCAGCAATTACTAATACGCTCATGGTTCCGCTCCCTTAAATTACTTTAGCTTCGTTTTTCAATTTTTCGACCAACTCAGTCACACTGGCCACTTTCACACCGGCTTGACGTGCTTTAGGTTCCAATACTTTCACCACATTCACGCGTGCGGCGGTATCCACGCCCAAATCCGCCAAAGCGACTTTTTCCAGCGGCTTTTTCTTGGCTGCCATGATGTTTGGCAATTTCACAAAGCGCGGCTCGTTCAAACGCAAATCGGCGCTGATCACTGCCGGCAGATTCAATGCAATCACTTCTTCGCCGCCATCAATTTCTCGGGTTACGATCACTTCGTTGCCATTTAATTTCACTTTAGAAGCAAATGTCGCTTGCGGTGCATTCAATAAAGCAGCCAACATTTGCGCGGTTTGATTGGCATCATCGTCAATAGCTTGTTTACCCAGCAAGATGATTTGCGGATTTTCTTTATCGGCAACAGCTTTCAGCAATTTAGCTACAGCCAAAGGCTCAAGCTTGGTATCGGCTTCGATGTGAATTGCGCGGTCTGCACCCATTGCCAGTGCTGTACGCAAAGTGTCTTCACATTTTTTCTCACCGATGGATACCGCCACAATTTCGCTGACCTTACCGGCTTCTTTTAAGCGCACGGCTTCTTCTACAGCAATTTCGTCAAACGGGTTCATCGACATTTTCACGTTGCCGATATCCACATCCGAACCGTCAGCTTTGACACGGACTTTCACGTTGTAATCGACCACGCGTTTTACTGCGACCAATACTTTCATTCCATACTCCTAAAACAGGAATTTCAAAAATATAAAACAGGAATTTCAAAAATAATTTCGATTCAGCCGATTCAATACATCGGTTAAGTGATTTTGATGGTATTTCGTTTCAGCCAGCCTTAATTATTATTATTATTATTTTTAGCAGCCATACATTCCATCAATACAAGGTAAACTTCTTCAACCGCCGGTATTTTCGCCACATTGCCCAAATTTTGTGCCCACGGTGATACTTGCACACCGGTTTTCAACGGATCGGTATCGGTATAAATGCCGACTACCGGTTTATCCAAGGCATTGGCCAAGTGCAACAAACCGGTATCCACACCCATCACGCCTACTGCCTTATCCAATAAATCCGCTGCCTGTAATAAACTCATTTTGTCGCACACAATGGCAAACGGCAGATTGGCGGCAATTTGTTCGGCGCGTGTTTTTTCGGCGGTATTACCCCAAGGCAGATACACCTTGGCATTTTGCTCGACATATATTTTTTGTAATAAAGCCACCCAGTTTTCAGACGGCCATAATTTGCTGTCGCGACTGGTGGCATGCAATGCCACATAATAAGGCGTTTGCAAACTATTCAGACGGCCTGCTTCGGGTACTTCTAAACCGAAGGATTGCTGCTCAGGCAGGCTGTAGCCGAATATTTGGGCAAACAATACACGGTTACGCCAAACCGCATTTTTGCCTTTTTCTACAGCAAACTGATGTTGATAAAAATGCGCTACCCAGCTTTCTCGCGCACTGTGTTGATCCAAACCGTAAATCGGCGCTTTTGCCATTTTGGCGAATAAAGCGCTTTTTATCAGCCCTTGACTATCCAATACAAAATCAAATTGTTCTTGCTGCAAAGCGGTTTTCAGACGGCCTATTTCACGCCACGTTTCCGCTTGGATCAATTTTTTACGCCATTGCCGCCATTTCATGGTATGCACTTTTTTGACAAAAGGGTGCAGGCGGGCAATATCAGCAAAACTGGCTTCACTCAACCAATGCAACTCCACATCCGGACGCTGTTGCGCTAAATCTTGTACAGCAGGCAAGGTGTGAATCAAATCGCCCATACTGGACAAACGGACAAGCAGAATTTTCATAAGCGGTGATGTTTCACGTGAAACATTAATAACTATTTGATTTTAAATAAAATTTATCATTTTAACAAAACTACCGCCATAAAAATGTGTGAAACGTTGTTTGACACGCAGTTTATCGGCAAAATGAACCTGAGTATTATATCAAATTCATGCCCGATTTGGGACTTATTGCTGTGATATGATACGGTTTTTCTCTCTTTGCCAGCCATGTCTTACACCATCGAAACCATTGCTCGCGTGCATTCTCCCTACAAACAAAAATTCGGCGTGGCACGCCAGCCTGGCTTGGTGCCGGCGGCGGAAGTATGCATTGAATTAAACCCCGAATTTCATGCCGACAGCGTGCGTGGCTTGAAAGATTTCGGCTATATATGGGTCAGCTTTATTTTTCATGGTGTATTGGGTGAAGGTTGGTCGTCATTGGTGCGGCCGCCGCGTTTGGGCGGCAAACAGAAAATGGGGGTTTTCGCCACGCGC
Organism: Neisseria weixii; assembly: GCF_042658245.1. Taxonomy (NCBI): domain Bacteria; kingdom Pseudomonadati; phylum Pseudomonadota; class Betaproteobacteria; order Neisseriales; family Neisseriaceae; genus Neisseria; species Neisseria weixii. The sequence goes on along the minus strand of NZ_JBHSPY010000028.1, from coordinate 3,693 downwards.
AGCCCGCACCGCCCCAACCATCTCGGCTTGTCATTACTCAAACTCGAACGCATCGAAACCGGCAAAACCGTGAAACTTTATTGCAGCGGCGCAGATTTACTCGATGAAACACCGGTCATCGACATCAAACCCTATATCCCATTTGTCGAAGCCAAGTCCGATGCCGCCAGCGGCTTTGTTACAGGCAAACCGCAAGAGTTAGCTGTTGCGTGGCAAAATGAAGCCCTGCAAACAGCGTTATCAAAAAAAGAGCGTGACGTGATTACGCAAAGCATTGCCCAAGACCCGCGCCCTGCCTATCAAAACATTCCCGAGCGCGTGTATGTGATGAACATCTTGGATTATGAAGTGAAGTTTCAAATTCAATCCCAAACCGCCACCATCATCGATATTGCTTTACATCAAGCATAAATGGGCTGAGGCCGTTGCAAAACCTCATAAACCACCCATAAAAATCCAAACAGCCGTCATTTCCTCGCAGGCGGGAATGACGTCGATTCTTTGTACAGTGGCTTTTCAGGGAGTTTTGCAAAGGTCTTGGACTGATAAAAAAAGGCCGTCTGAAAATTTATTTTTCAGACGGCCTGGGGGATGTAGAAAATCCTAGCGTTGTTTACACTTTTGCTTTTTTGCTTGAAGACCCATTTTGGGATTTTCGAGTGTTGTCAAGAATGCCGAAAGGCACGGCAACGCCGCATGGTTCTTGATAATGCTCAACAATCCTAAAACAATCATTTAGGCAGAAAATAAAAGCTGTTTTGCATAAAAAGTGTAAACAACCCGACAATTTCCTACACCTGGATCTTTGCAAAACTCCTTTAAAAGCCAGTGCACACAAAACTGACGTCCTTTCCGCGGGCGGGAATCCATTTCTCAGCATAGCAAGCTATTGAATAAAATAAGGTTCCTAAACGTTGAGATGGATTCCCGCCTGCGCGGGAATGACAGTTTAAAGATTTCTAAAAATTTACGAGTTTTACAAAGGTCTCGGCCTTTTGTTCATTTAAATGAATTAGATCTTAGCAGCAAAGTATGCCAAAGTGCGCACCAATTGGCAGGTGTAAGACATTTCATTGTCGTACCAAGCCACAGTTTTCACCAATTGCTTGTCGCCGACGGTCATCACACGAGTCTGCGTCGCATCAAACAATGAGCCGAATTCAATGCCTACCACATCAGAAGACACGATTTCGTCTTCGGTGTAGCCGTAAGCTTCGTTTGCAGCAGCTTTCATCGCAGCATTGATTTCTTCTTTGCTTACTTGGCGTTCCAATACGGTGACCAATTCAGTCAGCGAGCCGGTAGCCACTGGTACGCGTTGGGCGGAACCGTCCAATTTGCCGTTCAATTCAGGAATCACCAAGCCGATAGCTTTAGCTGCGCCGGTGCTGTTTGGCACGATGTTGATGGCAGCAGCACGGGCGCGGCGTTTGTCGCCTTTGCGGTGTGGTGCATCCAAGGTATTTTGGTCGCCGGTGTAGGCGTGGATGGTGGTCATCAAACCTTCTACCACACCGAATTCTTTTTGCAACACGGCAGCCATCGGCGCTAAGCAGTTAGTAGTGCATGAAGCGGCAGAAATCACGGTTTCACTGCCGTCTAATACTGATTCGTTCACACCGAATACCACAGTTTTCACATCGTTGCCGCCCGGTGCAGAAATTACCACTTTACGCGCGCCGGCACGAATGTGCGCTTGGCATTTTTCATTGCTGGTAAAAAAGCCGGTACATTCCAATACTACATCTACGCCCAATTCGCCCCAAGGCAATTCTTCAGGATTCGGGTTGGCAAATACTTTGATTTCTTTACCGTTGACCACGATTGCATCGTCTTTCAATTCGGCAGTACCTTGGAAGCGGCCTTGGGTGCTGTCGTATTTAAACAGGTGCAACAGCATATCGGCAGGGGTCAAGTCGTTGACCGCTACAACTTCAATACCTTCGGCTTTCATAATCTGACGCAAAGCCAAACGACCGATGCGGCCAAACCCATTAATCGCAACTTTAATGCTCATATGTGTACTCCTAACATAAAAGGGGAAAATTTTTTGATGTCTTTATTGTATCGTGAAATAAAACTACTACCTACCATTACATTTCACTACTTTGAAAATGTTTGATTTAAATAAACAAACAGTCAAATAAGGCCGTCTGAAAGAAACCTTGTTGGTAAAACAAAACATAAAAGACAATACATCACAAAAATTCGAAATTGATTAAAATAAAAAGATGATTTTGATGATGGCCTGATTATAATGTGGATAAGTTAATAAAGCAATTTTAAAACAAAACGATAGATGTTAAGTTATACTGGGTTTAACCCACGCTGAAGTCACATTATAAACTGGGATAATCTATTTGCTTCTTTCCCAACCTGTGGATAAATACATTTTTTTCCACCGTTTACCCACTATTTTTTCAGAAGGCCTATCGCACTTTAATGAAATCATAAGTAAATACTATTAAAAGTGATGGCTGATTGATTCATTTTTATCGTATTATCAGATCATTGACTATCGGAGAACCATTATGTTGCAAAGAACGCTTGCCAAATCCATCAGCGTCACCGGCGTTGGTCTACATTCGGGCGAACGTGTTGCACTGACTCTGCATCCAGCCCCTGAAAATAGCGGTATTTCCTTTCGCCGCACCGATTTGAGCGGCGAGCAGGGCGAAATCATCAAACTCACGCCTTACTTAATCAACGATACCCGCCTGTCGTCTACTGTCGTCACCGAAAACGGCGTGCGCGTCGGCACCATCGAACACATTATGTCCGCCTTATCCGCCTACGGTGTAGATAACGCCTTAATCGAACTCAACGCGCCCGAAATCCCGATTATGGACGGCTCCAGTCTGCCGTTTATCTACCTGTTGCAAGATGCCGGCATTGTCGACCAAAAAGCACAAAAACGTTTCCTGCGCATTTTGAAACCGGTGGAAGTGAAAGAAACCGGCAAGTGGGTACGTTTCACCCCTTACGACGGCTTTAAAGTCACGCTGACCATCGAATTCGACCATCCTGTGTTCAACCGTAGCGCGCCGACTTTTGAAATCGACTTTGCGGGCAAATCGTATGTGGACGAAATCGCCCGCGCCCGCACTTTCGGCTTTATGCAGGAAGTCGAGCTCATGCGAGCCCACAATCTCGGCTTGGGCGGCAACCTGACCAACGCCATTGTGATTGATGATGTGGATATCTTGAATCCGGAAGGTTTGCGCTACCCCGATGAATTTGTGCGCCACAAAATTCTCGATGCCATCGGTGATTTATACATCGTCGGCCACCCGATTATCGGCGCATTCGAAGGCTACAAATCCGGCCATGCCATCAACAACGCCTTACTGCGCGCCATTTTGGCCGATGAAAACAATTACGAGTGGGTAGAATTCAGCCACGAAGACAATTTGCCGGCCGCATTTCACGAACTACCGAGCGCAGCTTAAAATTTAACAGCTTATCCATCAAACAGGCCGTCTGAAAGTTTCAGACGGCATTTTATTTAAGCCACACCCATAAAAGAAACAGAGATAGGCGCCAGCGAACCTAAAAATATAGAAAAATAAACTTATTTATCGATACACGCCTGAAACAGCCAATCCACATCCGCCATTCTCAGCCGATTCCCAACACCTTTAATCCAAGCCCGAATCCAAGCCCGCTTTTTCTCTATCTGATTCAGATCGGGAC
>NZ_JBHSPY010000027.1:0-29319 GCF_042658245.1 Neisseria weixii | reverse complement strand
GCTGATTGGGGGAAATACGGACGGGAAACACGTCTGAAAATGAAAAAACGGTTACCTGATTGTTCAGGTAACCGTTTGGATGGGACGGCCGGTATTTTGCAAAGGTCTCAGGCCGTCTGAAATTTCAGACGGCCTAGTAATGAAAGCATAGTTAATAACAAAAAAAGAGCGGTATGACCGTCTTCAAAGCCATACCGCTTAAGTTTGCGACACGCAAGTTGTTAACCCGAAACCTCTTCTGGCACCATCGGCAAGTGCCTGTCGTTGACACCATTAAAAACGCAAGCAAGGCGGTTTGGCTAATTATCTTTTTTGATAATTTGCATTAATTCTACTGATAATTTGTTTAAATATATATTTATTTCAATTACTTAAAATATTCAAAACCATTCAAACCTATTCTATTTCTCGTTTGGAATTTTTTAAAGGGTCTGAAAATCAAGTTCGGGCGGCTTCATTTCATTCATACTGTAAAGTCAGCCTTTTATTTGCCTTTTTTAAATGATATGATTTCCGCACAACATCCAACTACAACGCAAGGAGAAACGCCATGTCTGCTACATTACCCCGCCCGGAAATCGACCCGGACGGTATGCTGGAATATTCGGTGGTATACACTGACCGCGCCCTAAACCACATGTCACAAAAGTTTCAGACGGCCTTACGCTATATTTCCTCTACCTTAAAATCCATTTACCATGCCCGGCACGTTGCCGTGATTCCGGGCAGCGGCACCACCGGCATGGAAGCCGTGGCACGCCAGTTTGTCCGTAATCAAAAATGCCTGATTGTGCGCAACGGCTTTTTCAGCTACCGCTGGACACAAATCATCGAGCAAGGCTGTATTACCGATGACACCAAAGTCTTGACCGCCCGCCAAGCCGACGAATATCAAGCACCTTTCGCACCTGCACCGATTGATGAAGTATGCACCGAAATTGCCAAATACCGTCCAGCTGTAGTATTTGCGCCGCATGTTGAAACCGCGTCCGGCATCATCCTGCCTGACGACTACATCGCCCGCTTAGCCGAAGCCACGCATGAAGCCGGCGGCTTACTGGTCATTGACTGTATTGCCTCAGGTTGCATTTGGCTGGATATGGAAAAACTGGGCATCGACGTGTTGATTTCCGCGCCGCAAAAAGGTTGGAGCGGCTCACCATGTGCCGGCTTGGTGATGTTGAACGAAGCCGCCTACCAAAAAGCACAAGAAACCCAGTCCGACAGCTTCGCCGTAGATTTGAAAAAATGGCTGCAAATCATAGAAGCCTTTGAAAACGGCGGCCATGCTTATCACGCCACTATGCCGACCGACAGTTTGTTCCGCTTGAGCGAAGTCATCCGCGAAGCCGAAGCCATCGGCTTTGAAACCCTGCGTGACCGCCAAACCGAATTGGGCAACAAAATCCGCTGTTTATTGGCCGAACGCGGCTATCCGAGCGTGGCTGCCGAAGGCTTCGAAGCACCGGGTGTTGTGGTGGCCTACACTGATAATCCCGACATTCAAAACGGCAAAGCCTTTATCGCACAAGGTTTGCAAATCGCATCAGGCGTTCCGCTGCAAGTGGGCGAGCGCAGCGATTTCCAAACCTTCCGCTTAGGCTTGTTCGGCTTGGACAAACTGCAAAACACCGACCGCACGGTTGCTTCATTTGCTGATGCCTTGGCTAAAGTGGGCTAAGCGCCATGAATAAAAGGCCGTCTGAAAACAATATCTTTCAGACGGCCTTTTTCAATCTATACACGCTCATCATTTATATTTTATTTATCCAACTTGCGCCATTTTTATGCGTGATTTATCTATTTTCCAATATAAGGCCGAGACCGTTGCAAAATCCCCATCTTTGGCACATTTCTTCGTTGCGCTGCTGGAAAGCCTGCCTATCTTCATGATAGGCCTTTGTTTTCTGTGTTGCTACAACTTTGAACTGCCTTAAATCTGAGGTTTTGCAAAGGTTTCGGGCCGTCTGAAAATTCATTTAGCTTGATTAGAATGGCGAAAACCCACATCAGGCTTGCATACTGCTTATCCGTAATCGGGGCGAACTGTGTATAATGCGTTTATTCTGTTATTCCACCATTTTCATTCCCGACATCATGACCGAATCCATCCGCTTACCCGCTTCCCGCCTCAAACCGTCCACCATTGCCCTGCCCGGCTCTAAAAGCATCAGCAACCGCACTTTGCTGCTGGCCGCATTATCCGACAATGTCTGCGAAATCCGCTCCCTGCTGAAATCCGACGATACCGACCGCATGCTCGAAGCCTTGGATAAACTGGGCGTGAAAATCGAATTTTTAGAAACAGGCCGTCTGAAAGTACACGGCACAGGCGGCGCTTTCCCCAATCGTGAAGCCGATTTGTTCTTGGGCAACGCCGGCACCGCATTCCGTCCGTTAACCGCTGCTTTGGCCGTTTTAGGTGGCAATTACCACTTACACGGCGTGCCGCGTATGCACGAGCGCCCGATTGGCAATTTGGTCGATGCGCTGCGCATTGCCGGTGCCGACATTGAATATCTGGGCAACGAAGGCTATCCGCCGCTGAATATCAACGCGTTTACCGACAACGGCGCGCGCGTGATTCCGATTAAAGGCAACGTATCCAGCCAATTTTTGACCGCGCTGTTGATGGCCTTGCCGCTGACCGGTCAGGCCTTTGAAATCCATATGGTCGGCGAGCTGATTTCCAAGCCCTACATCGACATCACGCTGAAGCTTATGGCGCAGTTCGGCGTGAACGTGGCTAACGAAGACTACCGCTTGTTCAAAATTCCGGCAGATGCGCGTTACCATGCGCCCGATGTTCTGCACGTCGAAGGCGACGCCTCCAGCGCATCTTATTTCTTGGGCGCAGGCCTGATTTCCGGCGCGCCGATACGCGTTACGGGTATCGGTTTGAACAGCATTCAGGGCGACGTGGCTTTTGCGCGCGAATTGGAAAAAATCGGCGCAGGCGTAGTATGGGGGGACGATTTCATCGAAGTTTCGCGTCCCGAAAACCGAATCGTGCAAGCCTTTGATTTGGACGCGAACCATATTCCCGACGCAGCCATGACGCTGGCCGTGATTGCGCTGGCCAGCGGCAAACCCTGCACCCTGCGCAACATCGGCTCATGGCGCGTGAAGGAAACCGACCGCATCGCCGCAATGGCCAATGAATTGCGTAAACTCGGCGCGGAAGTGGTGGAAGAACCTGAAGCCATCCACATCACACCGCCGGCACAATTAAACGCCGATGCTGTCATCAATACCTACGACGACCACCGCGTCGCCATGTGTTTCTCGTTGGTGTCGCTGCTGGGCGTGCCGGTTATCATCAACGACCCGAAATGCACGCACAAAACCTTCCCGACTTATTTTGACGTGTTCGGTGAGATTACCGAAGCATTGTAAGGTTTAATATGTCAAGGCCGTCTGAAACTCAAAACGTTCAGACGGCCTGAGACCTTTGCAAAACTTCAAATTTGAGTACAGTTCGCAGTTAAAGCAGCACAGAAAGCGCAGACATATCATGAAGACAGGCAAGCTTTCGAGCAGCGCATAACGAAGAAATGTGCCAAAGATGGGGATTTTGCAAAGGTCTCAACTTTTTTGTTATAGTTTACCGTTCCCTATTATCTGAATCATTGTATGAACACGCCCAAAGCCTTTGCCATTCTCGGCCCGACCGCCAGCGGCAAAACCGGCCTCGCGCTCAAAATCGCCGAAACCCTGCCCGTGGAAATTATCAGCCTCGACTCCGCGCTGGTGTACCGCGATATGGACATCGGTACCGCCAAGCCTACCGCTGAAGAACGCTCTGCCGTGCCACACCATTTGATTGACATCATTTCGCCGCTGGAAAGCTACAGCGCGGCGGAATTTGTCGCCGATTGCGTGCGCTTGGTCAACGAGATTCATGCGCGTGACAGGCTGCCCTTAATTGTCGGCGGCACCATGATGTATTTCCACGCGCTGACCGAAGGTTTGAACGATTTGCCCGAAGCCGATGCCGCCATCCGCAGCCGGCTTCAAGCCGATAAAGCCGCGCACGGTTTGGCGCATTTGTATCAGCGTTTGCAGGAAATCGATCCCGAAACCGCAGGCCGTCTGAAAGCCAACGACAGCCAGCGCATCGAACGCGCCCTTGAAGTATTTATGCTGACCGGCAAACCCTTAAGCCGACATTTTGCCGAACAATCCGCCTACACGCCGCCGCTGGATTTGTGCACCATTGCGCTGATTCCCGAAAGCCGCGCCTTATTACACGCGCAAATCGGCAAGCGCTTCGGGCAGATGCTGGCACAAGGTTTTTTAGACGAAATGCTGCTGCTCAAAAGCCGCTATCCTGAATTGACGCCCGATTCCACCGCCATGCGCTGCGTCGGCTACCGCCAAGCATGGGATTATCTCGACGGCCTCACCGATTACGACACCTTTGTCGAAAAAGGCATTGTCGCCACCCGCCAACTGGCTAAGCGGCAGCTTACCTGGCTGCACAAAATTCCGTTCGCCCACGCGCTTGATCCTTATAGCGGAGATAATTATCTTCAGACGGCCTTAAACTTAGTGCGCCATCATTTTGACCAACAGGCCGTCTGAAATGAAATTGAGCACTCCGCCCATTGCACCAAAAACTTTAACCGCGCTGAATCGCTTAGGTATTACAACCTTGGCGGATTTGCGTGAAACCGGTTCGGTAAAAGCATTCTTGCTGCTCAAAGCTGCCGGCTGCACCGTCACCCAAAGCACCTTATGGCAACTCGAAGCCCTGCTGCTGGGCGTTGCCGCTACCGATTTAAGTGAGGCGCAAAAAGCGGCATTAAACCAAAAAATCAAGCAGCATATGCCCGTGTCCGTATTCCCTACGCCGTCTGAAATGGCAAGCTTTATGCAGACAGCGTTGCGGCAAGCCGAGCAGTCTGGCCAAACGGGTGAAATTCCCGTCGGCGCAGTGGTGGTACACAACGGCCGAATCATCGCCGCTGCCCACAACACTTGCGTACAAGACTGCAACATCAGCCACCACGCTGAAATCCGCGCTTTGGCACAAGCAGGCGCGGCATTGAATAACTACCGTCTCGACGGCTGTGATATCTACATCACACTCGAACCCTGCGCGATGTGCGCTTCGGCTCTGATTCAGGCGCGGGTAAAACGGGTGATTTTCGGGGCGGTCGAACCGAAAACCGGCGCAGCAGGCAGTGTGTTGAATTTGTTCGAGAACAGCTTATTAAACAAACACACTGCCGTTTTGGGCGGTGTGTTGGCCGATGAATGCCGGAATCTGTTACAGGCTTTTTTTCAAAAAAAACGCGGTTAAACTAAAGGCTGAGACCTTTGCAAAATCCCCATCTTTGACACATTTCTTCGTTATGCGCTCGAAAGCTTACCTGTCTTTATGATATATCTTCGCTTTCTGTGCTGCTATAACTTCGAACTGCACTCAAATCCGCGGTTTTACAAAGGTCTCAGGCCGTCTGAAAGAAAATCTTTCAGACGGCCTTTTTGTTAGCTAAACATCAACTTAGCCGATATTCGCCACAATCGCTACTACAATCACCGCCACCACCAAAGCCGCAACAAATTTGCCGGAACCGGCGAATTTCAGTAACGGCAGCTTGCCTTCCAATTCTTTGCAGCCGGTAATCATCGGCGTAATCAAATTGTGTTTTTTCAAAAACTTATATGCCAAAATGGTGATGATGTGCACTGCGGCCAAAATCAACAGCAGATTGAAGAAACCAAAGTGGATTTTGCGCATGGCCGCACCCGTGCTGCTGCTTACCAGACTGTTTAAATAGCCGTTGAAAATAAACGTGTTGTCATCAGGTAAAAACAAGCCCGTGGTTACCTGCACCAACACCGCACCCAGCAAAGCCAACACCATCAAAGCGCCCAGCGGATTGTGGCCGGGCTGCTCGTTTTCGGTAATTTCGCCTTTAAGGTAGCGGATAATCTGCTTCGGCCCGCGCACAAATCGGCTGAATTTGGCCGTATCGCTGCCCCAAAAACCCCAACACACGCGGAACACCACCAAAGCCAAAACCAACAGGCCGCAGCGCAAATGCCAAGCGAGCAAGTTACCGCCAGTCTCGCCGCTGTACCACATAAAGGCAATGGCCAACACCAGCATCCAGTGAAAAATGCGTGTGGGCAAATCCCAAACTTTGATTTTCTGTTTCATTGTTATGCTCTTTCTTATAAGATGGAGAAGATTTGTGTTTGCCCCATTTTAAACAAATTTGCCGACGGTATCATCATGATTTATCCACCTTATCGAATTCTTAACCCGGAACATCTTTTTCAGACGGCCACACAATTTCCGCATGTGTTCCGCCCGCGCGTGGGCGATTCGCACAAAGGCACTTACGGCACTTTAGCCATAATCGGCGGCGCAGCGGGCATGAGTGGTGCCGTTGTATTGGCGGCTACAGCGGCGGTGTATCAAGGCTGCGGCAAGGTTTGGGCAGGGTTTAACCAAACCGGTTTGCCCTTTGCCGTGATTCCCGAGCGGCCTGAAATCATGCTCTCCACAGCAGGACAACTCTGCCAGCGTACAGATATCGGTGCATGGGTAGTCGGCTGCGGTTTGGGTTTACAGGAAGATGGGGAACACATCATCACATGGGCATTGCAACACACCCGAAATCGGCCTTTATTACTCGATGCCGATGCGCTCACTTTAATTGCCCGCTCACAAACCTACCGCAATATGGCTGAGCAACACGGCCAATTGGTGCTCACGCCGCATCCGGCCGAAGCCGCGCGATTGTTGCAAGCCACCACCGCCGATATTCAGGCCAACCGTATGGAATCGGCAAAAGCCATCAGCCAAACATTCAATGCCATCACTGTATTGAAAGGTCATCAATCCTTGGTCGCCACGCCCGACGGGCAGATTTATACCAACTTCAGCGGCAATGCCGGATTGGCGACGGCAGGCAGCGGCGATGTGTTGAGCGGCATCATCGGCAGCCTATTAACACAGGGTATTGATACGCAAGAAGCCGTTCAAGCCGGTGTGTGGTTGCACGGCGCAGCAGCGGATGTCTTGCGCGACAGCCAAATCGGCGAAATCGGTATGCTGGCCGGCGAAATTGCACCGGTCGCGCGTTGGTTGCGCAATCGGCTTACCAATCAGACAACCAATCCGGTTAAGCTTTGGCATGCTTAGTTATTTCATTATTATCGTAAAGGCCGTCTGAAAACCCAAAAATATATTTTCTGAAAACCCAAAAATATATTTTCAGACGGCCTGTTTTGCATTCTGCCGCTAACGCGTGTATGCTTGCGATTTTTATTTTATTGTCAACAATGATGAACAAACTTACTCAAATCAGCCATTTTATCGGCAAAACCTTTGCTTTTTGGGCAGCCTTATGCGCCATCATCGCGTTTGTTTCCCCTGAAACCTTTAAATGGGTGCTGCAATATGTACCGGTTTTACTCGGCGTGGTGATGTTCGGCATGGGCTTGACGCTCAGCCCTTCGGATTTCAAAATCATTACCCAACACCCGAAAGCCGTGATTATCGGTGTGGTGGCGCAATTCGTGATTATGCCGCTGGTGGCTTATCTGCTGACCCAATTATTTAGTCTGCCGCCCGAAGTGGCCGTTGGTGTGATTTTGGTCGGCTGCTGCCCGGGCGGCACGTCATCCAACGTAATGACTTATCTCGCGCGCGGTAATGTGGCCTTATCGGTGGCTGTAACTTCGATTTCTACTTTATTGGCACCGATTCTCACGCCGATGATTTTTATGCTGCTGGCCAATGAATTACTCGACATCAATGCCACATCGATGTTTGTGTCGATTTTGAAAATAGTGTTACTCCCGATTGTGCTGGGCGTAATTGCGCATACGCTGTTTAAAACCCAAACCGAAAAAGCCGTCGGCATATTGCCGTTGATTTCGGTGATTACGATTACGCTGATTATCGGTGCGGTGGTCGGCGCCAGCAAAGGCAAAATTATTGAAAGCGGCTTGCTGATTTTCGGCGTAGTGGTTCTACACAACGGTATCGGTTATTTGTTGGGCTTTTTGACAGCCAAATTCTGCAAGCTGTCTTACGATGCGCAAAAAACCTTGGCCATCGAAGTGGGTATGCAAAATTCCGGTTTAGGCGCAGCTTTGGCAGCTGCACACTTTGCCGCAGCACCGGTGGTGGCCGTACCGAGCGCACTGTTTAGCGTGTGGCACAATATTTCCGGTTCGCTGCTGGCTTCTTTATTGGGCCGGTAAAGCGGATAAAAATACTTAATACTTGTTAAATGAAAACCAGGCCGTCTGAACGCTCATTGCTTTCAGACGGCCTTTTGATGACTAAAAACCATAAAGAAAACGGCATATCTTCACAGATATACCGTTGATTGGGTTAAGAGAACCGCTATATATGGTAGTGGTTTGTGTTTTAGTCCTCTTGCGCCCCGGTTTGCAGGTAGTTTGCCAAACCGATTTTGGCAATCAGTTCCTGCCGGGTTTCAAGCCAGTCGATTTGCTCTTCGTTGGTATCTTTTTGTTTTTCCAACAAGTCGCGGCTGACGTAATCTTGCTTTTCTTCACACAAGGCAATAGCAGCGACCAAGGCTTCGTGTTTTTCATTTTCTTTGGTCAAATCGCAAGTGATGATTTCTTCGGTGCTCTCGCCAATCAGCAATTTGCCCAATTCTTGCAGGTTCGGCAAGCCTTCCAAAAACAAAATACGCTCAATCAAATCATCGGCAGCTTTCATTTCGATGATGGATTGTTTGTAGAAATGTTTGCCCAAATCTTCAAAGCCCCAGTTTTTGAAAATGCGGGCATGTAAAAAATATTGGTTGATGGTTACCAAAAGCAAGCCTAAGTTTTTATTCAGCTCGCGGATAACTAAACGGTCGCCTTTCATAAATAGCCTCCTCGTTCAATTACATTTGGCTTTGGTAATAATTACCTTCACCAATCAATTCGATCAGGCGCAATTGTTGCTCCAGCCAGTGGGCATGATCTTCTTCGGTGTCTTTCAATTGCTGAATCATCAAGTCGCGGGTAACGTAATCTTGAACTTCTTCACACAATTTGATACCTTTTTTCAGCGTATCGCGCACTTCGTATTCGGTGTTCAAATCTGCTTGCAAGCAGCTTTTTACATCAGTACCGATATTGATATCGGCACGAACCATTTTCGGCGTGCCCCCCAACATCAGAATACGGCGGATGAAGGCTTCGGCGTGTTGGATTTCTTCTTCCATTTCGTGATTCAGACGTTCGAACAATTTGGTGTAGCCCCATTCTGAATACAGACGCGAATGAATGAAATATTGATCGCGGGCGGCCAATTCTCCGGCCAGCAATTCGTTCATATAGTCGATAACTTGTTGATTGCCTTGCATGGTGTTTCCTCTTTTTTGAATGCCGTTTCGGGCAAATGTGTTGGTTTCGGGATTGGATGTAATATATTGTATTGAAGATTGCCGCCCGATACAAATTTTCTATTTAAAATACAAATAATTATCAAAAATATCTTAAAGAAAAAAGGCCGTCTGAAAAAATCAATTGGCTGATTTTTATCACTTTTTGTTGCCATTGGTATTAAGAATCTCTTGCAACGCAATCAGATATTTACATTTTTTAACCATAAATAAAAGCAAATAAAGTAAAAAAATCCATCAAATTTAATTATGAATTATTCTCAACTGCTTTTATACATTATCCTACAACACCATTAGATCCTGCCTGAAAAATATCCGTCTCAACCCGACGGCTTTATTTTTATCGTGCTATAATGTCGAGTTATCTTAAAAATCTTATTAAGGCACGATTTAAGCCATGAAACAAATTCGCAATATTGCCATCATCGCACACGTCGATCACGGCAAAACCACATTAGTTGACCAATTATTACGCCAATCCGGTACATTCCGCGACAACCAGCAGGTTGACGAACGCGTGATGGATAGCGGCGATATCGAAAAAGAGCGCGGCATCACCATCTTGGCTAAAAACACCGCCATCGAATACGAAGGCTACCACATCAACATCGTCGATACCCCGGGGCACGCCGACTTCGGCGGTGAAGTAGAACGTGTATTGGGCATGGTTGATTGCGTGGTGTTGTTGGTTGATGCGCAAGAAGGCCCTATGCCGCAAACCCGTTTTGTGACCAAAAAAGCATTGGCTTTGGGTTTGAAACCGATTGTTGTGATCAACAAAATCGACAAACCAAGCGCCCGCCCAAGCTGGGTAATCGATCAGACTTTCGAACTGTTCGATGCCTTGGGTGCGACTGATGAGCAACTCGACTTCCCAATCGTATACGCTTCCGGCTTAAGCGGCTTTGCCCGTTTGGAAGAAGACGGCACTGAAAACGACATGCGTGTGCTGTTTGAAACCATTTTGAAACACACTCCGGCACCAAACGGCAGCGCCGATGAAACGCTGCAGCTGCAAATTTCCCAACTCGACTACGACAACTACACCGGCCGCTTAGGTATTGGCCGCATTTTGAACGGCCGTATCAAGCCGGGTCAAGTGGTTGCCGTAATGAACCACGACACCCAAGTCGCTCAAGGCCGCATTAACCAATTGCTGGGCTTCAAAGGCTTGGAACGCGTGCCATTGGAAGAAGGCGAAGCCGGTGACATCGTGATTATTTCCGGTATCGAAGACATCGGTATCGGCGTCACCATCACAGAAAAAGACAACCCTAAAGGCCTGCCTATGCTCAGCGTTGACGAACCAACGTTGACTATGGACTTTATGGTAAACACTTCTCCATTGGCCGGCACCGAAGGCAAATTCGTGACTTCGCGCCAAATCCGCGACCGTTTGCAAAAAGAATTGCTGACCAACGTCGCCCTGCGTGTCGAAGATACCGATGATGCCGATATTTTCCGCGTTTCCGGCCGTGGTGAATTGCACTTGACCATTTTGTTGGAAAACATGCGCCGCGAAGGCTACGAATTGGCCGTCGGCAAACCGCGCGTGGTGTACCGCGAAATCAACGGTGAAAAATGCGAGCCTTATGAAAACCTGACCGTTGACGTCCCTGACGACAACCAAGGCGCAGTCATGGAAGAGCTTGGCCGCCGCCGTGGCGAATTGACCAACATGGAAAGCGACGGCAACGGCCGCACCCGCTTGGAATACCACATTCCGGCACGCGGTTTGATCGGCTTCCAAGGTGAATTCATGACCATGACCCGCGGCACCGGCTTGATGAGTCACGTTTTTGATGATTATGCACCGGTGAAAGCCGATATGCCGGGTCGTCACAACGGTGTGTTGGTTTCGCAAGAACAAGGCGAAGCCGTGGCTTATGCCTTGTGGAACTTGGAAGACCGCGGCCGCATGTTTGTGTCTCCGGGCGAAAAAATCTATGAAGGCATGATTATCGGTATCCATAGCCGCGATAACGATTTGGTCGTTAACCCATTAAAAGGTAAAAAACTGACCAACGTACGCGCCAGCGGCACTGACGAAGCCGTGCGCTTGACCACGCCAATCAAGCTGACTTTGGAAGGCGCGGTAGAGTTTATCGACGATGATGAATTGGTAGAAATTACGCCAAAATCCATCCGCCTGCGTAAACGCCACTTGAGCGAACAAGAACGCCGCCGCCACTTCAAAAAATTGGATTAATTTCGATTTAACCATACAAAGGCCGTCTGAAAAGCTATAATGTTTTTTCAGACGGCCTTTTTAATGTTAACTTGTCTATCATGAAGAATCACCCTGCTCACACTACCGAAGGTGAACAGCCCGACACCAATGTCGAGCAAACTGCGCCGCGTAGCAACACCAGCAACGCGCCCAAAGCCGCCATCCACCAAACCTTATATTCTGCCGACAACTTTGCGCAGCATGATTATTTAGCCAAAGGCAAAAAGCTGCCCAAAATCATTGCCGCCGAAGCCGGGCAAACCAATTGGCTGCATTTTATCGGCATCAACAACATCGATCTGCTCAAGCACGCGCTTCAGCCCTATGGCATTCACGAATTGGTGATTGAAGACATTCTCAGCCGCAAGCAACGCCCAAAAATCGAAGATTACGGCCACTATATCTTCATCGCCGCGCAAGTGTACAATTATGGCGCCACCAAGCTGCATTCGGATCAAGTGTATTTGGTAATCGGTAAAGATTTTGTCTTGTCGTTCCAGCAAAAGCCGTTGGGCTTGTTCAGCCAATTCCGCCAGCTTATGCGCCACAACCCCCATCATGTTTTGGATAAAAACGCCGCATTTTTGGCTTATTATTTGCTTGACCGCATTGTGGATGATTATTTCATCGTCTTGGAAGATTACGACAACCGCGTCGAGGCCATCGATAACGCCCTATTCAAAAATGAAAACGACGACACCTTATTAAGCCGCATTCATCGTCTCAAACGCGATGCCGTGCGTCTGCGTCGTACTTTATTGCCCATGCGCGACGTGTTTTACCAGCTTGCCGTACGTGGCGACTACGATATTTTCAAAGGCGAGTCTACCGTTTACCTGCGCGACGTGTACGATCATAATTTGCAGCTGATCGAAACGTTGGAAGCCTCGCGCGACATGGTCGTCAGCATGATGGACGTGTATTTGTCGTTCCAATCCAACCGCCTGAACCAGCAAATGCGCGTATTAACCGTCATCACCATTATATTTATGCCCCTAACCGTGATTACCGGCACTTATGGCATGAACTTCGACAATATGCCCGAATTGCATTGGTATTACGGCTATTACGCCGTGCTTGGCCTAATGGCGACGATTATCATCGGCCTGTTGATTTTCTTCTCCCGTAGAAAATGGTTATAACAAAATTTACAAATTAAATTGGATTTTATTTTTTAATTTATTATAATTATTAAATCTATAGCAAACATAAGCCATCAATATGGAAAATACCCAACGCCAAGCATCACACGAATTGATCATGTCCGAACTGATGATGCCCGATACTGCCAACTTCAGCGGCAACGTTCACGGCGGCGATTTACTGCGTCTGCTCGACCAAGTGGCCTACTCGTGCGCCAGCCGTTACAGCGGCTACTATTGCGTCACCCTTTCCTGCGACCGCGTGTTGTTTAAAGAGCCGATTCTCACATTGGTGAACTGGTCACCTTCTACGGCAGCGTCAACTACACCGGCCGAACATCCATGGAGATAGGCATCCGTGTCGAAGCGCAAAACATCCGCACCGGCGTCATCCGCCACACCAACAGCTGTTATTTCACCATGGTCGCCATGGAAAACGGCAAAACGGTTGAAATTCCGCAATTGGAAGTGAAAACCGAATTACAACGCTGCCGCTGGGAAAAAGCCAAAAAACGCAAAGAAATGAGCTTGCAAAGCAGCAAGATTTCTTGCGAATCTTAACTACAGGTTTCTTTAAACCCCATTGACAATGCCGTCTGAAGCTTTTCAGACGGCATTGTTTTATATCATTAAAATAACGAGACTGTTGCAACACCCGAAATGCCTCAGAAATCTTCATTCCATCATTATTGGATTCAATCCGATAATTCAATACAAAAGGATCGAGACCGTCTGAAAAACATTTTTCAGACGGTCTCGATATTTCTACTCAACCTACACGGTAAAACGCCAAACTGCCCAACAAATTCGGCAAATATTTCACCTGCTTACTACCGGCCATCACTGCGCGTTCCTGCACACGGATTTTGTTTTTGGCACACAGCAAATCAAAATCTTTGAGCGTACACCAATGGATATTCGGCGTATTGTACCAATGATAAGGCATGCGTTCCGACACCGGCATATGGCCGCCCAACGCGATTTGAATGCGGTTGCGCCAATAGCCGAAATTCGGGAAACTGACGATGGCCTGCTTGGATACGCGCATCAGGCTTTGCAAAATCAATTCGGTATTCTGCATGGCCTGAATGGTTTGGCTCAACACAATCATATCAAACGAATTGTCACCAAACTCTTCCAAACCGCGCTCCAAATCGGCCTGAATCACGTTCACACCGCGTGCCATGGCGGCAATGATGCTGTCGGTGTCGATTTCAATGCCGTAACCGCTGCAATTTTTATGCGCCACCAACGCAGCCAGCAATTCACCGTCGCCGCAGCCCAAATCCAATACGCGGCTGCCTTCAGGAATCCAGTCATAAATCAATTGTAAATCATCGCGTAAATTCATGATTGAACCTCCTTGGCAACATTGTTCATGTAAGCGGCAACGGCGCGGATGTAGGCCTCGTCTTCCATCAAAAAGGCATCGTGGCCGTGGTTGGACTGCACTTCAATATACTGCACCGATTTGCGTGCAGCAATCAGCGCTTTGGCCAACTCTTTCGAGCGCTCGGGCGCAAAACGCCAGTCGGTGCTGAAGCTGGCAACAAAAAATTTGGCCTGCACGTTTTGCAGCGCTTTGCTCAGATTGTTATTAAAATCGGCCGCCGGATCAAAATAATCCAAGGCTTTGGTCATCAATAAATAGGTGTTGGCATCAAAATGTCCGGCAAACTTATCGCCTTGATAGCGCAAATACGATTCGACTTCAAACTCTACGCCGTAACCATATTGATAGCCGTCCGAATGCAGCTCGCGGCCGAATTTTTTGCCCAAACCTTCTTCCGCCAGATAAGTAATATGCCCCATCATACGGGCGATGCGCAGGCCGCGGGTCGGGATTTTTTGCTCGCGTGCGTAGTGTCCGTCATTAAAATCAGGGTCGGTCAAAATAGCCTGTCGTGCAACGTCGTTAAACGCAATGTTTTGTGTGGAAAGTTTCGGCGCAGAAGCAATCACCAAAGCATGGCGCACGCGCTCGGGGAAATCAATTGTCCATTGCAATGCTTGCATACCGCCCAAGCTGCCGCCGACAACCGCCGACCATTGTTGAATACCCAAAGCATCGGCCAACATCGCTTGCGATTTCACCCAGTCTTTGACCGTTACCACCGGAAAATCAGCACCATAATCTTGGCCGGTTGCCGGGTTTTCCGACAAAGGCCCCGTCGTGCCGTGGCAGCCACCCAAATTGTTCAACCCGACCACAAAAAAACGCTCGGTATCAATCGGCTTGCCGGGGCCGACCATGTTGTCCCACCAGCCGGGATATTTATCTTCTGCGGTATGGTAGCCGGCCACATGATGATTGCCCGACAAAGCATGGCAAATCAATACCGCATTGGATTTTTCCGCATTCAGCTCGCCATAGGTCTCAATCATCAAATCAAAACGCGGCAAAGTCTGGCCGTTGACCAGTACAAAGGGCGCTTCAAATGCAATTTTTCGGGGGGTTACAATGCCCAACGAGCCATTTTTATTCATGATTATTCCAAGGGTGATGCAAAAAATGTATTATAGCGTTTAGCCAACATTTTGACATATCCTGTCCATAAAATTCCTTTACAGCCTTCTTTCAGACGGCCTTATTCTAAGAAATCACCAAAGAGCCACCCCATGATAGGCCGCCTGCTGCGAATTTTTTTCCTTTTTGCCATTATTGCCCTGATTATCAACCGTCTGTTCAACCGCAAGCAGAAACGTGCCATGCGCGAAGTGGCACAAATCAGTGCGTGGGTATTGGCGGGCGCCTCGGTAGCAACACTGATTTGGTATTTGATTATGCTGTATTTCAAGCATATCCCGAACAGTTATTAATGATGCAAAGGCCGTCTGAACAGCCTTTATCCAAGACAAATCTGCGAAAAAATGCTATGCTTTCTCTTTTAAATCTGTCGAACTGATTGTTTGAAGCAATGAAAAAGTTTCTTATCCCGACCGCTGCGCTTATTACCGCTGCAGCACTCGGCACACCTTACTATCTGGGCATTCAAGCCGAAAAAAGCCTGACTTCGCAGCAAAAATTACTGCAAGAATCGGGCTTTCTGACCATTGAGTCACACGACTACGACCGCGGCTGGTTTACATCCACCGAAACCACCGTCATCCGCTTGAAACCGACCTTGCTGAAAAATACGCAAAAATACCTGCCTGACAATCTGAAAACCGTGTTAAAAGAGCCGATTACCGTGGTCAACCATGTGACCCACGGTCCTTTTGCCGGTGGCTTCGGCACGCGCGCGAAAGTAAAAACCGAATTTCAATACCATCCTGAAGCAGCTAAAGTATTGGCTCGTTTCTTCGGCGACCAAACACCGGTCAGCATGACCAACACCGTTTATTTCAACGGCAACGGCGTGATGAAACTCAGCATTCCGGCATTCGATTACGAAGAATTGTCCGGCATTAAGCTGACATGGCAAGGCTTAAGCGGCCAAACCGATTATCAAAACGACTTCATCGGCTATTCACACGACTACGCCGCGCCTTCACTACAAGTCAAATTGGCCGACAAAGGCGATATTTCCCTGGAAAATTTGCATTTCAAATCGGAAACTTCAGACGGCCTCAACAAACTTTCTTTAGGCAAAAGCAGCATCACGCTGGATAAATTCCTGCTGCAATGGAAAGAAGGCATTGATTACAATGTCAAATTAAACGAACTGGTGAATTTGGTGACCAATCTGCAAATCGGCGCGTTTATCAATCCGACCGGCACGATTACACCTTCCACCATTGAAGTGACGAAGTTGAAATTTGAGACCCAAACCAACGAAGTCGATAAATTTATCAATAGCGAAGGCCGCTTCCAATTCGACACCCTGACCTACGGCAAAGACCGCTACGGCCCGCTCGACATCAATGTCGCCGCAGAGCATCTGGATGCACAAGGTTTGTTAGCGCTCAAAACCAAATTTGCGCAAATTGCCGATACGGAAATGAGCGAAGAGCAGATTCAAAACGAATTGATTCAGACGGCCAAGACCGATGCTTCAGGTTTGTTCACCCAAAACCCGGTGCTAAACGTGAAGGCATTTAAATTCACCATGCCGCAAGGCAATGTCGATGCTTCCGGTACATTGGCCTTTAAAGGCTTGGTGCAGAAAGATTTGGATAATCTGGCGGATATGCTCAAGAAAACCGAAGCCGATTTCAATATCCAAGTGCCGCAAAAATTGTTGGAGCAAATGGCCATCAACCAAGCGCGCAGCATTTTCAGCGTGAATCCTGAAGACGAAGCTGCCGGACGCACTACCATTGACGACATCAACGAAACCTTGCGCCTGATGGTCGACAGCACCATCCAAAGCATGGCGCGCGACCAATACCTGACCTTGCAAGATAATCTTGTGAAAACACATCTCAATCTGCAAAACAGCGAGCTGAAGCTTAACGGTAAAGTATTGGAAATCGAACCGGAAGCGGCATTCGACGAAAGCGATATGCTGCGCGATGAGGCCTTTGAAGATAGAGCGGCATCAACTGCACCATAACCCTTTTTTGACTGTCTAAAAAGCCGTCTGAAACATTTCAGACGGCTTTTTGCATCATTTGATTTTTACCGATTATTTGCAAAAATCAATACATTAATCAGCAATATTCACTTTCAGTATCCTTACTGATTAAACTCAGCCAACTACAAAAAAATAAGTTTGGCAGTTCACCGAGATTGGTACTACATTCAAAAAGTTGTCATCCAACATCAAAATCACTGTCCTAAACACAATAACAGAGAAATAAAATTCCTAATCAAAGGTTCGCTCATGAAAAATCAAACCATCATGCAATATTTCGAGTGGTATCTGCCCGATGACGGCCGACACTGGCAACGCCTGGCCGATATCGGCATCAGCAAAGTCTGGCTGCCGCCCGCCTGCAAAGCCACCGGCACCAACGATGTCGGCTACGGCATTTACGACCTTTACGACTTGGGCGAATTTGACCAAAAAGGTGCCGTCCGCACCAAATACGGCACCAAAGACGAATACCTTCACGCGATTTCAGCCTTAAAAGAAAAAGGTATTCGCCCAATTGCCGATGTGGTCTTGAATCACAAGGCCGGCGGCGATGAAAAAGAAGCGTTTACCGTATTGAAAATGAATCCCGGCAACCGCCAACAACCGATTTCCGAGCCTTACTAAATCGAAGGCCGGACGCATTTCACCTTTCCCGGGCGCAACAATACATACAGCGATTTCCAATGGCACTGGCAACATTTCAGCGGCACCGACTACGATGCCAAAAACGAAGAGACCGGAATCTTTATGATTCTGGGCGAAAATAAAGGCTGGGCAGATAACGAATCGGTCGATTCCGAGCATGGCAATTACGACTATTTAATGTTTACCGACATCGATTACAAACACCCCGATGTAGCTGCCCATGTGCGCGATTGGCTCAAATGGTTTGTCGATACCACCGGCGTTACCGGTTTGCGTTTGGATGCCATCAAACACATTGATCAAAACTTTATGCGCGAACTGATGCAACACGCCAAAACGCTTTACGGCGATGAATTTTATGTGTTCGGTGAATATTGGCACGGTGATTTCGACATTAAAGACGATTATCTCAACGGCACCGATTTTATCTTCGACTTGGTCGACGTTGGCTTGCACATGAATTTCTTCAATGCCGCTCAATCCGGTGAAGCCTATGATTTAACGAAGATTTTCCAAGGAAGCTTGGCCGAACATATCCCGATTTCGACCGTAACCTTTGTCGATAACCACGATACCCAACGAGGCCAGTCACTGCAATCCACCGTGGATGATTGGTTCAAACCAATCGCTTACGGCATTATCCTGCTGCGCGAACACGGCTTGCCGTGCGTGTTTTATGGCGATTATTACGGTATTGAAGGCGAATTCGGCCAAGAGTCTTTCCGCGAAGTTATCGACAAATTGCTTTATTTGCGGGGATATCACGCCTATGGCGAGCAAATCGATTATTTAGACGACCCCAACTGCATCGGCTGGACGCGCTTAGGCAATAAAGAATACCCCGACGGTCTAGCCGCCATCATCAGCAACAGCGGTGAAGCAGAAAAAAGAATGCACGTCGGTATTCTCAACGCAGGTAAAACCTTTGTTGATTATCTCGGCCATCACGATGCCGAAATCGAGATTGATGACGAAGGCTGGGCAATGTTCCCCGTACGTGGCGGCAGCTTGTCGGTATGGGCGGTCAAACAGATAGGATGATTAATCAGCTTTTTTTGATTTTAAACAGCTATAAATCAAAAGGCCGTCTGAAAAATTAACTTTCAGACGGCCTGAGACCTTTGCAAAACCTCATGAACCAATAAAAACCCAAACAGCCGTCATTAGCTTCGCAAGTCCGCTGCACTTCCCCCGCGCAGCGGACTTGCGAAGCTAATGACGTCGGTTCTTTGTGCAGTGGCTTTTCAGGGGGGGTTACAAAGGTCGCAGCCTTTTATTATCATGCCAATCTTAATCAATCACCAACGGCGGAAATGATTTCACCGTTTCATCAACCGCTTTCACACGCAGCAAGAAATCTTCCAATTTCGCCAACGGCAATGCGCTCGGACCATCGCAACGGGCTTGGTCGGGATTTTCGTGTGATTCCAAAAACAAACCGGCCAGGCGGGTAGCCATGCCGGCCAGAGCCAAATCGACCACTTGCGAGCGACGGCCACCGGAAGCGGCGGCACCGGAATCACGCGTTTGCAGCGAGTGGGTGACGTCGAAAATAATCGGAGTTTGTTCGCAGGTTTTCTTCATCACACCGAAACCGAGCATATCGACCACCAGATTATCGTAGCCGAAATTGCTGCCGCGTTCGCACAAAATCAATTGGTCGTTGCCGGCTTCTTTGAACTTTTCAATGATATTTTTCATCTGCGACGGGCTTAAAAATTGCGGCTTTTTGATGTTGATGACATTACCGGTTTGCGCCATCGCCACCACCAAATCGGTTTGACGCGCCAAAAATGCAGGTAATTGGATCACATCACACACTTGTGCCACAGGCGCGCATTGGTAAGGCTCATGCACATCAGTAATCACCGGCACATTAAATTCGCGCTTCACCGCTTCAAAAATCTTCAGGCCTTCGTCCAAGCCCACGCCGCGGAAGGAATGAATCGACGAGCGGTTGGCCTTGTCAAACGATGCTTTGAACACATACGGAATGCCCAATTTATCGGTCACTTTGACGTAATGCTCGCAAGCTTTGAGCGTGGAGCCCATGTCTTCCAAGACATTAATGCCGCCAAACAGGGTAAACGGCAAATCGTTGCCGACGTGGATTTGGTTGATTTGAACATTCATGGCTGAATCCTTTTACTAGGCCGTCTGAAGGCAACGGCGCTCGTCGCTATTTAAAAACTACTGAATATTGAAATGCCGTCTGAAAGTTTCACCGTTCAGACGGCCTGTGTGCATTACAACACCGTATGCGGCGGCTCATACGAAATCACATCGCGGATTTTATTGTGTTCGTCCACCAGCACTACTTTTGGCTCATGGTTGGCCACTTCCGGTTCAGACAGCAGCACATACGACATAATAATCACGATGTCGCCCTTTTGCACCAAGCGCGCCGCTGCGCCGTTCAAGCACACCACGCCGCTGCCGCGCTCGCCGGGAATGGTGTAGGTTTCAAGGCGCTCGCCATTGTTGTTGTTGACGATGGCGACTTTTTCGTTAACGCAAATACCGGCGGCATCCAGCAAATCTTGGTCAACGGTGATGCTGCCGACATAATTCAAATCGGCTTCGGTAACGGTGGCGCGGTGAATCTTGCCGCCGAGCATGGTACGGAACATGGGTTTCTTTTTCTTTCTCAATCAATTTTGGGTTTACAGCATTTCAGACGGCCTCAAGCGTTAACTCAGGCCGTCTGAAAAACAAACCGCTATTATAACCCCATTTGCGTCTTCATCCAGCGCAAATATGCCGATAAACCGCGCGATACCGGCTGCATCAAAATCTGTGGGCAATCGTAGCTGTGGTTGGCCATAATCAGCTTTTCCACCGCTTTATAATGACAACGCGAAGATTTAATCACCACGCGGATTTCCTCATCGCAACACACCTCGTCCTGCCACACATAATGGCTGCTGATGGCTTCATACTGCACGCAGGCAGCAATTTGGTTTTGCAGCAAAGCCATGCCTATTTTCTCGGCTTCTTCACGCGTGGCGGTTGTAGTGGTAATGATAACGGGTTTGAATGCGGGCATTTCAGACGGCCTTTATTTAAAATTCAACACCGGCCAGCCTTTTTCCTGCGCTTCGGCCAACAATTCGGCATCGGGATTTACCGCCACCGGCTCGTTCACATGACGCAGCAGCGGCAAGTCGTTTTTGGAATCACTGTAGAAATACACTTTGTCGTAGCTGTCTAAGGTTTCGCCACGCGCGGCCAGCCATTCGTTCAGGCGGGTGATTTTGCCCTCTTTCAGGCTCGGTGTGCCGTAGTAATTGCCGGTGTAGCGGCCGTCCGAACCGATTTCGAGCTGGGTGCCGATGACGTTTTCAATACCGAATGCGTGACAAATCGGGGTAATGATGAATTCGTTGGTTGATGAAATCACCAATAATTCGTCGCCGGCATTTTTGTGGCTGTCGACCAGCATACGCTGCATGGGTGTGATGTTCGGGGTAATGAATTCGGCCATAAATTCGCGATGCATCTCGGCCAATTGTTCCATGCTGTATTCTTTCAACGGGGCAAGGTGGAATTTCAGAAATTCATCGATATTCAGGCAACCGTTGCGGTAATCTTGGTAGAATTTTTCGTTTTGCGCTTCAGTGTATTCGACATCGACCAAGCCTTTTTTCATCAGGTATTGCGGCCACGTGTGGTCGGAATCGGTGTTGATTAAGGTGTTGTCGAGATCGAAGATGGCGAGGTTTTTCATTCTGTTTCCTGTTGTTTCAAAAGTTGGCGCAAAAGCGGTAAGGTAATACGTTTGCCCATCATGACGGCGTAGTGGTCAAGCGTGTCGAGCATTTGCACGAGGCTGTCCATATCCCGCCGCCAATGGTTTAAGAGATATTCAAAGATTTCGGTATCGATGGTGACTTGTCTTGCAGCGGCCATGCTGGCTAGGGCATCAATTTTTTCTTGGTCGGTTAAAGGTTTGACTTCGTAAACCAAGCAATAGGCCATGCGGGTACGCAAATCTTCGCGGATAACCAATTGTTGCGGGGTGTATTCGGAGCCGAGCAGCAGAAAGCCTTTACCGCTGTTGCGAAAGCGGTTGAAAACGGCAAACAGCAGGGCTTGTTCTTCATTATTGAGACGATCGACTTTGTCGATAGCCAAATAATCGGCGTCAAAGGCTTTTTCGGTAAGCGGATGAATAGTGGCATCGATATACACGGCATTTTTACCGGCTTCCAAGGCTTGGGCAATCCATGCTTGCAGCAAGTGGCTTTTGCCTGCCCCCTGCTCGCCCCAAACATAGATAAACTGGCCGTGTTTATGCCGCAAAACGTACACCAGCTCGGCATTTTCGGTACCGAGAAATTTATCGAAGCTGGGATAATCGTGCGCGGCAAAATCGAAAATGAGTTGGTTCACGGAAATATTTCGGCCTGTATGGGAATCGGGTTTATTTTACGTTGTTTTGGCGGCTTGTATCAAGGTTTCAGACGGCCTGCAAACTTAAGCAAAATTTTCTTGTCCAAGCCTGCATTTGGTTTAAAATGCTCGCTGTCTTTGGCGGTTGCTTTGTGCGTGGCCGCCGTTTTTCTTGTTTGAAAGCTCTAGAATGAAAATTTTTGAAACCGTTTACGATAAAACGCTGCAATGGTCGAAACACCGTTTTGCGCCGTTTTGGTTGAGTTTTGTCAGCTTTATCGAAGCCATTTTCTTCCCTGTACCTCCGGATGTAATGTTGATTCCGATGTCGATGGCCGAACCGAAAAAAGCTTTGCGTTTCGCGGTATACACCACACTGGCCTCGGTTTTAGGCGGCATAATCGGTTATGCCATTGGCTATTTCGCCTTTGATTGGATATCCGGCTATATTCAAAGCTGGGGTTTCCAGACTCAATTCGATCAGGCACAGCTTTGGTTTGAAACGTGGGGCGTGGTCGTGGTATTTTTGGCAGGTTTTTCACCGATTCCGTTTAAAGTGTTCACCATTTGCGCCGGCGTGATGAATATGGCGTTTTTACCGTTTGTATTATCAGCAGCGGTTTCCCGCTTTGCCCGCTTTTTCTTGGTCGCCAGATTATCGGCTTGGGGCGGGGAAAAATATGCCGATAAAATCCGCCATTATATCGAAATGCTGGGCTGGGCTACAGTAGCCTTGGCGGTAGTCGGCTATGCGGTATACAGCTTTACCCATTAATCAATCTATTAGGACAAGGCCGAGACCTTTGCCAAACTCCGCATCAAACTAACAGCCGAAACTACAAAGTACAGTTTCGACTGTTTTCATTGGTTTTAACCCGAAGCCTCTCTTTTGCCTTCTCGGATTGCCTAACAAACAGGCCGGGACCTTTGCAAAACCCTAGATTTGAATGCAGTTCAAAGCTGTAGCGGAACACTGGGGATGATTTCGCCGCAGATTGCTCCGCTTTTGCCTGCTTCGATGGCTTGGTGTTGTTTGACAGCGTTTTAGATGATGAAGGCATTAATAACGGCTGCTTGGGCATTCCCAGCTTTGAGGCCTCTTTCGGTAAGTTTGGGGGTTAATCAGCGTCATCAGTTGCACTTAAAGTGTCTTCTTACGCCAGCCGGTTGCGGAAACGGCAAAGTGTGCTGTGGTCGGGAATGACGGCTGTTTTGGTTTTTATTGATGGTTTATGAGGTTTTGCAAGGTCTCTACATTTATAACCTTTTGTAATCATGATCACAAATAGAAAAACAGCTTGACAACATCAAGCTGCTTTTTTTATTTTAAATGAAGATCTACTTAATCTTATTTAATACGCATATCGCCGGTTTCAACAAAACGTTGGTGCCATGACAAGGCTTCCATTAACAGATGTGGGGTGTGCAAGCCACCTGCTTTTTCGGCACGGTCATAGTAGTCACGCAACATATCGCGGTATTCAGGGTGCGCACAGTTATTGATAATTAATTGGGCGCGTTGCCGTGGTGACTTGCCGCGCAAATCCGCCATACCTTGCTCGGTTACGATAAACATTACATCGTGTTCGGTGTGGTCGTGGTGCGAAACCATCGGTACGATACATGAAATGGCACCATCTTTGGCCACAGACGGCGATACAAAGAATGAGAAGAAAGCATTACGGGTAAAATCGCCCGAACCGCCGATACCGTTCATCATTTTTGTACCCATCACATGGGTAGAGTTTACGTTGCCGTAAATATCGGCTTCAATCATGGCGTTCATACCAATCACACCTAAGCGGCGGATAACTTCTGGATTGTTGGTGTATTCCATCGGACGCAAAATTAATTTATCGCGCAGGAAATCAATATTGTCGTTAAAGCGTTGCAATGCATCCGGGCTGAACGACAAAGCAGTCGCTGATGCGTGTTGCATTTTTCCTGCCAAAATCAAGTCCAACATACCATCTTGCAATACTTCGGTATAGCCGGTCAATTCCTCAAACGGGGCATCCAGCAAGCCTGCCATTACGGCATTGGCGACGTTGCCCACGCCTGATTGTAATGGCAACAGGTTTTTCGGCAAGCGCCCTGCTTTTACTTCATGGCTGAAGAAATTGATGATTTGGGCAGCGATGGCTTTTGAATTTTCATCAGGGTCGGCAAATTTACTGTTACGGTCACCTGAATTGCTCAATACAATGGCAATGATTTTTTCTTCCGGGCATTCCAAATATGGTGAACCTACGCGGTCAAATGGGC
The DNA here is from genome assembly GCF_042658245.1 of Neisseria weixii. Taxonomy (NCBI): domain Bacteria; kingdom Pseudomonadati; phylum Pseudomonadota; class Betaproteobacteria; order Neisseriales; family Neisseriaceae; genus Neisseria; species Neisseria weixii. Next base: position 4,733 of record NZ_JBHSPY010000027.1, on the reverse strand, counting down.
CGGTAATGGCGATCGGTTTGCGGTGTGGCGGCACGCCGATATCGAATACTACGTCGTGCATGCCTTCTAATTTGGCATTTTGGGTAAAGTTTACTTCAATAATGACTTTTTCCGTCGCTTTCAAGGCTTCGTTGGCGTGACCGATACCCATCGCCGGAATCAGTTTGCCGTCTTTCGTAATGCCGGAAACTTCAATAATGGCCAAGTCAAAATCGCCATAGAAACCTTGGCGCATTTGTTGTTCAACGTGCGACAAGTGCATGTCTTGATAAGCAATATTACCGGCATTGATGCTGTTGCGCAGCGATGGATCCGATTGGAACGGATTGCGGAAATGCACGGCATTGGCAGCAGCCAATACGCCGTCACACTCAGGCGCAGTCGAAGCACCTGTAATCATACCGATGCTAAATGGGCGGCCAGCAGCGTGTTCGGCTTTGGCTTTTTCAGCAATAGCAGTCGGCAGAAGCTTCGGATAGCCTGCTCCGGTAAAGCCCGTGATGGCAACATTCATACCGTTTTGTACAAATTCGGCTGCTTGTTCGGCAGACATAATCTTGTTGCGTAAGCCTTCGTGGTGGATGCGTTCTTCTGCATTAATCATTTGCTTTCTCCTTTGATTTGGATCTTGAGTGTAGCCGCTGTTTTTTAAACTAAAAATTGACAATCTGTTTTTCAGACGGCCTTAAAAATAACATAACGCTACAAACTATATAACAAAGCTTTCAAAGTGTAAAGAATACTGTCCGAACCACTTAATGGAACGGTATTTTGGTGCTAACCTATGCGACAAGCATTCCCTAAATCCATTTAGACGGCGCTGATTTTTGCTAAATTTAATGGTGGCAATCACGAATCGGTTTTAAGACAGCCTATCATTTTTATACCATGAATGAGAAATGCTACTGGACGACTCTGCCGCTTGCGTGAATAATACGCCTTTATTGAAATAATGCGGTTTGATTGAATAATGAATAATTCCAAAGGTTTGCTTATTCGCTGGCTGATTGTCTGCCTGATTCCGCTCTTTACTATGCTGGCTTTTGCCTTAATTCCGCCGCCGGATCACACACAATATCTAATTAACGGCATCATTTTGACTTGCGAAGCGACATTTTTATTTAAATTCGTGATTTTTGACGTGATTAAGCATCATTTAAAAGGCGAATTTGAGTTAAAACGCAAAACCATGCTGCTGTTTATTCCAATTGTGCTGCTGATTGTTTATTTGGTACATTATTTCGGTGGATTGTAATGCAAAAGGCCGTCTGAAAAAGTTCAGACGGCCTTTGATACACCTTAAAGCAAATTACAGGCTGTTGGTGAATGTGCGGGTAATCACGTCGCGTTGTTGCTCAGGCGTTAAAGAATTAAAACGCACGGCATAACCGGAAACGCGGATAGTCAATTGCGGATATTTATCCGGATTGGCTACGGCATCTTCCAAGGTCTCGCGAGTCAAGACATTGACGTTCAAATGCTGGCCGCCTTCCACTTTAGGGCGCGCGCTCACATCCAGCGGAATTTCTTTGTAAGAAACTTCGCCCAAATCTGCCAAAGCCACCACGGCATCAGCTTGATAGCCGCTTCCTTCTTTTGCCACCAAACAACGGGCTTCGTTGGTACTGTCGTCCAGCAACCAGAATGAGTTCAACAATGCTTCGTTTTGCGCTTGTGTAATTTGGATACCTTTAATCATAGCTACCTTCTCTTTCATTAACGTAGAAAAAATCTTAATTAAGCCTTATTTTATACTCCATACCCGAAAAGAAATTGATATAAATCAAGTTACAAAACATTACAGCTTAACTATTTAAGCAATTGTCTTTAATCGGTAAATTATCAAAAATCTGATTTGTGCAGCCGCATAATATTTTACTCCATCCCCATTGTTGATTTGCGAATACAATTTATGAATAATGAAATAACCAAGCTGTCTGAAAAAAAAACCTGCTGGCTTTTTTGCAATGTCATCGACAATTTCGGCGACATCGGTGTATCTTGGCGTTTGGCGCAAGCGCTTTATCATGAGCTGGATTGGCAAGTGCATTTGTGGGTGGACGACGTAGCCGCCTTACAAGCAATTTGCCCTGATTTACCGGCTGTTCCCTGCACGTATCAAAACATCGCCGTACACCAATGGACGCTGCAATCGGCAAATGATACCCCCCTCCTGCCCCCACCCCACATCGTCATCGAAACCTTCGCCTGTGACCTGCCTGACAACGTTTTACACATCATTCTGCAACACCGGCCGCTTTGGCTCAACTGGGAATATTTGAGCGCGGAAGACAGCAACGAACGCCTACATTTACTGCCGTCGGTGCAAGCCAACGGTTTGAAGAAATTTTTCTGGTTTATGGGCTTTAGTGACCGGAGCGGCGGCCTAATACGCGAAGCCGATTTTTGCAAACGCATCGATTTCGAGACCGGCCTTTTCAGACAGCATTATGGCTTACCCAACAAAACTGCCGATGAATGGCTGTTGTTCGGCTATCACAACCCGGTTTGGGCAAAATGGCTAGAAATGTGGCAACAACACGACCAACCCATTACCCTGCTGTTGGCCGGTAATCAGATTATCGACAGCCTGAAAGCAGCGCAAGCCATTCCGCAAACCGCCTTACAACACGCCGGCGATACCTTTCAGACGGCCTGTGCGACACTGGTTAAAGTCCCTTTTGTACCGCAACAGGATTTCGACAAGCTGTTGCAACTTTCAGACGGCCTGATGATTCGCGGCGAAGACAGCTTCGTGCGCGCCCAATTAGCCGCCAAGCCGTTTTTCTGGCACATTTATCCGCAAAACGAAATGGTGCATCTAGATAAACTGCACGCGTTTTGGCAAAAAACCGCACCGTTTTATCCGCCCAATCTCATGGCCGCACACCAAGCCTTATCTGACGAACTCAACGGAGCGCATGAGTTATCGGCCGAACAGCGCCTCTTCGCTTGGCAAACGCTGACGGCACACCGGGAGCAATGGCAGCAAAGTGTCGCAGATTGGCAGAAATTCCTGTTTTCCCAACCAACCGCGCTGGAAAAACTAGCCAAATTTGTTTCAAATACGCTAAAATAGCGCGTTTATTTTGTAACTAAAATCTGATTGGAAACACACAATGAAAACAGCTCAAGAACTGCGCCCGGGTAACGTATTCATGGTCGGCAGCGACCCGATGGTGGTACAAAAAACCGAATACATCAAAGGCGGCCGCAGCTCAGCCAAAGTCAGCATGAAATTGAAAAACCTGCTGACCGGCGCTGCTTCCGAAACCATCGTTAAAGCCGACGACAAATTCGACGTCGTGGTATTGTCACGTAAAAACTGTACTTACAGCTACTTTGCCGACCCAATGTATGTCTTCATGGACGAAGAATTCAACCAATACGAAATCGAAGCTGAAAACATCGGCGACGCGTTGAAATTCATCGTGGACGGCATGGAAGACCAATGCGAAGTGACTTTCTACGAAGGCAACCCGATTTCTGTCGAATTGCCGACCATCATCGTGCGCGAAGTAGAATACACCGAGCCGGCGGTTAAAGGCGACACTTCAGGTAAAGTGATGAAAACTGCCCGCTTAGTTGGCGGCACCGAAATCCAAGTGATGGCTTACATCGAAACCGGCGACAAAGTCGAAATTGATACCCGCACCGGCGAATTCCGTAAACGTGCTTAATATCTGATTTGAAATAAAAAAGGCTGTCTGAAATTTCAGACGGCCTTTTTATTGTGTGCACTTTTATCAAACAAATATTTAACAATACCTAAAATATCAGGCGATTTAAAGTTTCAGACGGCCTATTTTTCTTCTTCAAACGCGCGACAATTCTTCACGCATTTGGCCAATCACCGCTTTATAATCTGGTTTACCAAAAATAGCCGAACCAGCCACAAAAGTATCTGCACCGGCAGCGGCAATTTCGGCAATATTGTCCACTTTTACGCCGCCATCCACTTCCAGCGCAATGTGTCGGCCGCTCTGCGCCTCATATTCGTCCAACATGGCACGCACTTGGCGGATTTTCACTAAGGTTTGCTGAATAAAGCTTTGTCCGCCAAAACCCGGATTCACAGACATCAACAATACCATGTCCAAGCGATCCAAAACATTCTCCAGCACACTTACGGAAGTGGCCGGATTCAGTACCAAGCCCGCTTGGCAGCTCAAATCGCAAATCAGGCTTAAACTGCGGTCAACGTGTTTACTCGCCTCAGGGTGAAAAGTAATTATACCGGCACCTGCTTTGGCAAAAGACTGAATCAAATCATCTACCGGCTCAACCATCAAATGCACATCAATCGGCACAGTGGCATAAGGTTTCAATGCCGAACAAATCATGGGGCCAAACGTGAGATTCGGCACGTAATGGTTATCCATCACGTCAAAATGAATCAAATCGGCACCGGCAGCAATCACATTACTGACTTCTTCGCCCAATCGGGCGAAATCAGCAGAAAGAATGCTTGGGGAAATGCGATAGTGGCTCATAAATGCTCCAAAATTTAAAATTGATGAGTATGGTTGATGATTTCCGTTTATTTTAACGAAAATCAGTATATTATGTATTTATTTAAAATATGAATAAATACATGCAACATTTCTAAAAAAAATAAGGGGCTGTACTAGATAACTAGGGAAATCTAATTTCAGGTTAGAATAATCCCTATGAGAAGAAGCCGTTTAAGTCAGTACAAGCAAAACAAACTGATTGAACTGTTTATTGCGGGT
>NZ_JBHSPY010000026.1:0-29949 GCF_042658245.1 Neisseria weixii | reverse complement strand
ATCAGATTTAATCCTTACTAAATTACAAAAATCTCAAAACCCCATACCAAACAGCAGCCACTCAATCAACATAGGCCGTCTGAAATCAAATTTTTCAAACAGCATTCACTTGTCTTTTTTACGACATATTTATATCAGTAGCCATAGATTTCAGACAACCTTGATACTTTTACAGGGATTTTTTGATATGATTCAGGCTACTTTTATCTTTTTATCTATCAGGCTTTTGATTATGTCGGTCTATACGAGTGTTTCAGATGATGAGATGCGCGCGTTTCTCACTCAATATAATTTAGGTGACTTCGTTTCTTTGCAGGGTATTGCTCAAGGGATTACCAACAGTAATTACTTTTTAACAACTACAACTGGGCGATACGTATTAACCGTATTTGAAGTGCTGAAGCAAGAAGAATTACCTTTTTTCTTGCAATTGAATTTACATTTGAGCAATAACGGTGTCGCCTGTCCGGCACCGATTATTCGTAAAGACGGCAAATTAGATTCCACTTTAGTCGGTAAACCGGCTTGTTTAGTGACTTGCTTAAAAGGCTCCGACACCAGCTGGGCCACAGAAGCCCAATGCTTTAATACTGGTACGATGTTAGCGAAGATGCATTTAGCCGGGCAAGATTTCCCATTGACCATGGAAAATTCTCGTTACGATCGTTGGTGGCGTGAAGCTTGCTCCCAGCTTTTACCGGTTTTGAACGATGAAGATGCACGATTATTGCAAAAGGAAATTGCATTTTTAGATGGAAACCTAGGCCATCACCTACCTTCTGGTATTATTCATGCAGATTTGTTTAAAGACAATGTTTTGCTGGATGGCGAACACGTTGCCGGCTTTATCGACTTTTATTACGCCTGCACCGGTAATTTCATGTATGATTTAGCGATTGCAGTAAACGATTGGGCGCGAACAGCTGACAATCACTTGGATACACCTTTGCGCGATGCATTTATTAAAGGCTATGAAAGCATTCGACCAATATCTGATGAAGAACGCGCTTACTTTCCGACGGCACAACGCGCAGCTTGCATCCGCTTTTGGGTATCGCGCTTATTGGATTTCCACTTCCCACAATCCGGTGAAATGACTTTTATTAAAGATCCAAACGCTTTCCGCGACTTATTGCTGAATTTAAATGATTAATTTTAAAGGCATCTGAAAGAATTGAATTGCACCTTTGAAAGCTGGAGGAATTGTCCAACTTTCAAAGGTGCAGTTCATTTTTCAGACGGCCTTTACACAGCAAAAACCATCTGATGTCTTACTTCGCGTATTTTTCAAAAATCTGCTCAATCAAGGCGTCTGCGGCTGTCCAATCTACGCTGTCTGCTTCCGGTAAGGTAGCATTTCTCTCCGCAGTAGCCGCCATATTTTTACCCGTGCCTGCAGAAGAAATATCAACCGTTACAGTCATCAACAACCCTACTCTTAATGGATTGGCAGCCAATTCTTTTTCATCTAAGCTGATCCGCACCGGTACACGTTGTGCTTTTTTTGTCCAACTGTCAGCCGAAATTTGTGTAGACTGTAATGCAAATGCGTTGCCTGTACCGGCAGACAGACCCATGACCTTGCCGTGATAAACAACTTTATCACCATACAAATCAGTCACCATCTGCACCGGCTGGCCGATTTTCATTTTACGCAATTGCGATTCTTTAAAATTAGCTTCAACCCACAAATTATGCAACGGAACCACTGCCATCAATGCCGCCCCCTGCTGAATACGTTGCCCTACTTGAATATTTCGCTTGGCGATTTGTCCGGCCATAGGTGAACGGATTTGCGTGCGCTGCAGATTCAACCATGCATCTTTAATATGGCTGACGGCCGTCTGAACAGCAGGTTGCTGGCGTAATGGAATATTGTTACCCAGCACCGCTTGTGCAGCTGCCTCTTGGGCTTCCACAGCCTTTAATGCCGCTTGCGCCTGAACCACTGCGGCCCGCGCATGGCTTAGTTCTTCCCCTGAGATTGCATCTGTTCCAGCCAATGCTTCGCGCCGACCCAAATCTGATTGAGCTTTTGCTAATTCAGCCTTGCGTAACAAAACTTCTGCCTTTACTTGAGAATTATTTGCAGTCTGTTGCTTGTTTTGACGAATTGCCTGGATTAATTCATTTTGCGCGCGGTCGTAGTCCAACTGAAAATCGGTGTCATCCAACGAAACCAGTACATCACCTCTTTTGACTACATCAGTATCATCAAACATCACTTTACGCACAGTGCCGTTCACTTGCGGTGTAATTTGTACTAAATGACCGGCGACATAAGCATCATCTGTAGCCTCTTCTTTTTGCAACATCAAGAAATAAACCAATGCGGCACCCAGCGCCAAAACAATTACGAATAAGGTCAAAATCGTCAGATTGCGCGTGCGATGGTTATTTACATTAAATAAAGATTCCTTTGGAGGAAGCTTGGGCGTTTGTTGATTGTCTTGCTGATCCATGAGTGTGTACTTATCCCGATTTCGAAATTGGGTCATTTATCTTTAATTTTTTAAATAACAATTATTTATTATTACCTGACCATCATTTATATCATAAAGAATAAAAAGCAAACAGATTGGGGGCATTCTATATTTGCATGCATATTCAATCAAGTGATTTTCCTACAAATTATTTACGCTCAGCAGCCAATAAGTGAATATATCCTTACCCTATAACCATAAGTGCACCAGGCATACCTGTTATAAACTGATCGACCATTATCAAGATTCTATCTCAAAGCAATATCTAATATTAGCCGCCCATATTAATATGTCGTCCGAAAATTTCAGGCAGCATCTCTCAATAAAAAAACAACAACAAAACTCTAAACCAACGATAGCCAAATAAGTATGTCAGCATAAATGTAACCAATTGCGACGGACGAATGTTGTCTTACAGCGGCAAATGCCAACCCCATAAACAATAATTCTTGAAGAAAGCCATTAACAAAAGCCAAGCCCCCCACCAAAAAGAATACTGAATTGCTTGAATTTCACTGCCCACTTCACAGTTTGTCGTCATCGCAGCCGCATAATCGGAAAAAAGCCGATAATGCACATGTCAAATAAAGTGCTTGTCAGCATCAGCGATACAGTCAAAAATTAAAGCCAAGGGCAAAGCGTAACGTTTGGCTGAAAATTCAAAGCTTTAAAATCAAAGCGACAATAGCGTGAGTATATAAAAGCCACACCCTTAGCCAAACATTCTATAGCGATGCGCAAATAAGCGTCTTGTGTATAAAATTAAGCAAAGCCGGTTCATCCATGCCTTGCTGCTACAGCTTCCAATACGCATAGATTAAACCAACAATTGCGTATCCAAAAAAATCAAAGACAAAACAAAAATACCGATTAATACCAACCCGCTTCATGTTGCTAAAAATATTCAGACGGCCTGAAGTTAAAACTCAGCCGTCTGAAAAGAAAAACCAATCAATTGTGTTTCTCGTTTTATTTACTGACTTTAAAGCCACCACCCAATTGCATATGCACATTACTCCATGCCGTCAACAATTGCGCCTGTTGCTGCACCTGATTCATTCTTAACTGAACAGCTTCGTCTTGTTGCTTCAATACCGACAAACCGTTTTCCAAACCTGCCTTGACACGCTCCTGCGCGGCGCGTACTGATTTATCCGAAGTTTTCAGCATTTTCTCCCATACCGGCTTTTGCGCTTGCAAACTTTGGTAATCAGCAATGGCATCGGCCGAGGCGCGCATAGCGTTTAAAACCGCTCGATCATACACAGCCACTTGCTCATTGTATTGCGCACGTTTTCCCGCCAAACGGGATTGCAAAGCACCAGAAGTAAAAATCGGCAGGTTCAGCGCAGGCACCACGCCCAACATGCCCGACGCTTTATTCCGCACCACATTAAACGCGTCAATATGCCCCAAACCAGCCAACAATTTCAATTCAATATTCGGATAAAACTCAGCTTCAGTTGCTTTCACTTTATGCAAGCGCGCGCTTAACACGGCTTTTTGCGCCGCCACATCCGGACGCGCCGCCAATAAATCGGCATGCAATTTACCCACCGGCAGCACAGGTGCATTGGCCAGCTTTTCCGGCGCAGAAACTACCAAACCCATCGGCGTTGTACCGGTTAACGCAGCCAAGCTGTGACGCACTTTAAGCTGTTGCTGCGCGAGAGCCAGCTTTTCCAACTCCAATTTTTGCTGCGCCATTTCAATCGGGTAAACCGATTCAGACGGCATCAATTTGGCATCAATCCGACGTTTGACCAATAGCAGCATTTTATCGGACAAGGCCATGCGCTGTTCAATCAATGCCTGTTGTTCAGCCAATGCCTGCCAGGTAAAATATTGCGCTGCTACCGCATGTGCTAAGGCAATACGCGCTTGGTGCGCTTCATATAATATGGCCTGGCGCTGACCTAAAATCGAAGCTAGTTGCTCGCGGTTTTTACCCCAAAAATCAAATGTCCAACTACCTTGCACCGCCACATTGGCCGACAACAATTGATTGTCTGTTTTACTGTGCGTTGAAGACGGTTTCGGTGCAGCATACATGGCAAGGCCATTACCCACCAAACCCAATTGCGTTTTATCGGCAGCACCGGTTATGCCCAACTGAGCTTGAGCCTGCTCAAAACGGGCTTTTGCCACGCGCAAATCAGGCGATGTTTGAATGGCGCGCGCAATCAGGATATTGAGTTTTTTATCCTGCAATTTCAGCCACCAAGCATTTTGGCCGAGTACTGAATTGCCCTGCGATAAAGAATGCACCGTTGGGTTCTCCAACGGTGCTTGCTTGCCAAATTGGGCACATGCGGCCAGCGTTGCTGCTGCGATGAGACACATGCCTGTCTTGGCGATTCGGAATTTCATGAACGACTCCATTATCATGTTTTGCAGCCGCCAGCGTGACACATCAACCATCCAAACGGTTTAACAGTTTGGTCAGCAGATATTGCAGCTGCACATAATCATCATTGGTGTAATCCTGCCAAGCATCACCGCTTTTGCTTGAAATCTGCGGCCAAACTTTTTGAATAAACGACTCACCTTCAGTAGTTAATTTTAACACAATCTGACGACGGTCTTGCTGATTGATATGGCGTTCTACCCAACCGCGTTCTACCATTTCATCCGACAGACGGGTTGCACTGGTGCGTGTCAAATCCATCAAATCGCTCAAACGCGAAGGCAAAATTTCGCTATTCGGGCTGACATAAATCGCCATCATGGCAAACCATAAATTTTCGTTGATGCCGAAAACTTTCAAGCTCTCGTTCAAATGGCTGCTTAAACGCTCGGTTACAACGCGCAGCAATCTTCCTGCTTGAGTTTGATGCTCGGAAAATTCAGGCAGTCGGCCTGACAACAAGCGCAACGCATTAACTAATTCGACTTGTGAAAAACTCATTGTATGTTCTCTTATTCAGATGGCTAAATTTGTTTCGAATAAAGCAGAATGAATCATGACATATTCATTTACCTTAATATACCAGATACTTACTTTTCAACACTATATTAATTCAGCTGATTATTTTTCTAATGAAAATCTGATAATCGGTTTACGCAAATTACAAACGGGTTGCATTATGCATATTAAATATGATTAGCTGCGATAATAACCGACCATCTTATTTTAAATTCATGACTATTACGTCAACGCACTATTCCTTAAGAAATATAATTGTCATATAAACACTCTAGTTTAGAAGTGCAAGCGGTACATTAGTTCATTCAAGGTGAGACTATTTCATCACTTTCTCTTGCCGATCTGAAATTAAATTCCCACACGCATAGAAATTTTTATATTAAAATCAGTGATTACGTGGTTCGAAAACCTCCCACATTAAAAAACTAAGGAAACAACAAAAATGTCCCGCAACACCGAAGAATTAAACGGTATTTCCCTATTGGGCAACCAGCATACCCAATATCCCACCGAATACAATCCCAATATTCTGGAAGCATTCGAAAACAAACACCCCGGCAATGATTATTTTGTTAAATTCATCTGCCCGGAATTCACTAGTCTGTGCCCGATGACCGGCCAGCCGGATTTCGCCACCATCTATATCCGCTATATTCCGCACATCAAAATGGTGGAAAGCAAATCACTGAAACTTTATTTATTCAGCTTCCGTAATCACGGGGATTTTCATGAAGACTGCGTCAACACCGTCATGAAAGACCTGATTGCACTGATGGATCCGAAATACATCGAAGTCTATGGCGACTTCACGCCACGCGGCGGCATTGCCATTCATCCTTTTGCCAACTACGGCAAAACCGGTACTGAGTTCGAAAGCTTGGCACGCAAGCGCCTGTTTGAGCACGACGCCCACTAAATCTATTTAAAAAATCCAATAATTCTTTCAGACGGTCTCATGATTGCAACAGGCCGTCTGAAAGCCGTTTCCGAAAGAATCTCATGTATCAATTTACCCAAGCCCAACAGAAAAAAGCCCTGTTTTGGCTCGTTTTATTCCATATTCTTATCATCGCTTCCAGCAATTATCTGGTGCAATTTCCCTTTGAAATTTTTGGCGTGCACTCCACTTGGGGGGCGCTCAGTTTTCCGTTTATCTTTTTGGCCACCGACTTGACCGTGCGTATTTTCGGGTCTCACTTAGCAAGACGGATTATTTTTCGGGTGATGTTCCCTGCCTTATTGCTCTCTTATGTATTTTCCGTTTTATTCAGCCAAGGCAGTTGGACAGGCTGGGCATCGTTGGCCACATTCGACACCTTCGTTGGCCGAATCGCCCTTGCCAGCTTTGCCGCCTATGCGCTCGGTCAAATGATGGATATTTTTGTATTCAACCGCTTACGCCGTCTGAAATCATGGTGGGCTGCACCAACTGCATCAACCTTAATCGGCAATGCCTTAGATACATTGGTTTTCTTCGGCGTCGCCTTTTATGCCAGCAGCGATGCCTTTATGGCACAGCATTGGCCGGACATCGCCTTTATTGATTACTTATTCAAACTCGCCATCTGCACTCTGTTTTTCCTGCCTGCTTATGGCGTAATTCTGAACTTCCTCACCAAGAAACTCACCACCTTGCAAGCAAACCATGCCGATAGCTCCGCTACACTGGTGGCACAAGAATAAAGTTAGGCCGTCTGAAAATTTCAGACGGCCTCTTTTATTTTTATTTTTAAAACAACAATGCCGTCTGAAACTTTTCAGACGGCATTGATATTATTGGCCTCGCCAACAGGAATCGAACCTGTATTTTACGCTTAGGAGGCATACGTTCTATCCGTTGAACTATGGCGAGCGCGTTAAACTTTTCCGGCAATAAACGACAATATACCTGCGGCAATCAGCGGACCAACGGGAATACCGCCCAAAAAAGCCACGCCGGCGATAGTACCGATTAACAAGCCGGTTACCAAAATCGGCTGGCTGCTCATCAACGGCACACCATGCCCGGCAATCCATGCCACAAAAATACCGACAGCCACCGCGGCCAGCATTTTGACATTTAAAAAGGCCGCCAGATTAGGCAGCTGCACTTTACCCGAAACCAAAGGACTCAACACACCAATGGTCAGAAAAATAATACCGACACTCAAACCATATTTTTCCGCAAATGGAATGTATTTTGCCAAGGCCGTTTGTTGCATCAATAATAAAACAATCGCGGAAATCGTAATCGAATTATTGTTGCTCAACACGCCCAGCAAAATCAGCGCCACCAAGAAAAGCGGGATAAAACTGAAATTCATGTCACGCTCTTTAAGACACGCGTGCCAAAGATTCTTCGGCAAGCTGACGCATGGCTTCGGTAACCTCACTTTGCGGCAAGACATTCAAACACGCAATCGCTTTTTCAACCGCTTTACGCGCTTCGTTTACCGAATACGGCAAAGCGTCTGAGTTGACCACATGATGATGGATTTTCTCAAAATAGCTGCGATCGGCATTTTCCAAAGCATGGCGCACATCGTTCGCCGCCTGCTCCGAGCCATTGCGCATCAGATAAATCAGCGGCAAGGTCGGTTTACCCTCAGCCAAATCATCGCCGACGTTTTTGCCGATTTCTTCAGTTTCACCCGAATAATCCAATACATCATCGATAATTTGGAATGCCGTACCGACATACATGCCGTAATCTTTCAACGCCTGCTCTTGCTCCGGCGCAGCCTTGCCTAAAATGGCACCGACTTGCGCAGCGGCTTCAAACAGCTTGGCGGTTTTGTACTGAATGACCTGCACATATTCAGTCTCGGCAATATCGGTATTGCCGATATTCATCAGCTGCATCACTTCGCCTTCTGCAATGATATTGGTCGCGTCTGCCATCACTTCCAAAATCTTCATACTGCCCGAGCCGACCATCAACTGAAATGCACGGGTATATAAAAAGTCACCCACCAATACCGCCGCCGCATTGCCAAACAGATTATTCGCGGTTTTGCGGCCACGGCGCAAATCACTCTCGTCTACCACATCATCATGCAGCAACGTCGATGTATGAATAAATTCCACCATCGCCGCCAGTGAATACAGCTTCTCATCATCATAGCCCACGGCCTTTCCCGCCAAAATGGTGATAATCGGGCGCAGTCGCTTGCCGCCGGCGCTGATGATATAGGTACCGATTTGGGAAATCAGCGCCACATCCGACTGAACAGCTTGATTAATCACAACATTGACTTTGGCTAAATCATCAGACAGATGACGTTGGAAATAAGGCAGATTTTCGAGCATAACCGGAATTTCTAGAAAATTAAAAGAGAGTGTTGCATAAAAATATCATATCCAGCGCGCGATTATAGCAGCAAAGACCGTTTTATACACCTTTCAGGCGGCATTTTCATCACAACAGAAATAAACTTTGACAAAACAGCAAAATATGCATAAAATTCAAGGTTTCGCACATAGGGTGCGAATGATTTAACCATAAATTCTCATGGAGTTGAGTATGTACGCGGTCGTAAAAACCGGCGGTAAACAATACAAAGTTACCGTTGGCGAAAAATTGAAAGTAGAACAGATACCAGCCGAACTCGACAGCCAAATCGAACTGAACGAAGTTTTGATGATTGCTGACGGCGAGTCTGTAAAAGTAGGCGCTCCTTTTATCGAAGACGCAAAAGTAACAGCCAAAGTAGTGGCTCACGGTCGTGGCGAAAAAGTCCGCATTTTCAAAATGCGCCGTCGCAAACACTACCAAAAACGCCAAGGCCACCGCCAAAATTTCACCCAAATCGAAATCGTGGCAATCGCCTGATTTAACACAAGCTAAGGAGTATTCAACATGGCAAGTAAAAAAGCAGGCGGCAGCACCCGCAACGGTCGCGATTCGGAAGCCAAACGCTTGGGCGTGAAAGCCTACGGCAGCGAACTGATTCCGGCAGGCTCTATCATCGTCCGTCAACGCGGCACTAAATTCCACGCCGGCGACAACGTAGGCATGGGCAAAGACCACACTTTGTTCGCTAAAGTTGACGGTTACGTAGAGTTCAAAACCAAAGGCGCGTTAAACCGCAAAACTGTAAGCGTCCGTCCTTACACCGGTTCTGAAGAGTAACCCACCCAAATCAAACCGCTTCTTATGCTAAGAAGCGGTTTTTTCTTATCCCCATGCTTATCCCCCACGTTAATTTTTATTAACCCTCCCCTGCCAAATCAGACATTCCCACGCCTTTTCCCTGTCTTAATGTGGACACTTGATATACATTAAAGCCCACGTAAAAGCTTGCATACCGAATGAATCTTTGCTTTATTCTATAAGCAATTTTGCTATAATTTGCCAATCATTCCGGATTACCCATCAACTGCCGGCACACAGTGCTTAAGGCCGTCTGAAAATAATCCACAGCCATTACAATAAAGGATACCTCCATGAGCTTACACAGCGATATTCTCGTCGTCGGCGCAGGCCCGGCAGGCCTCAGCTTTGCCGCAGAACTGGCAGGCAGCGGTTTAAAAGTGACCCTTATCGAACGCAGCCCGCTGGCTGTGTTGCAAAATCCGCCATACGACGGCCGGGAAATCGCACTCACCCACCTTTCCCGCGAAATCATGCAACGCCTAGGCATGTGGGAACGAATTCCCGCAGACGAAATTTACCCATTACGCGATGCCAAAGTATTAAACGGCCAATCCGATTACCAACTCCATTTTCCACAACCCACCCAAGCACGCGGCGAACCGGCCGACTGCTTAGGCTACTTGGTTTCCAACCACAATATCCGCAAAGCCGCGTATGAAGTGGTCGCCACACTCGATAATGTCACTATTCTGACCGACACCAACGTTAAAGATGTCAAAGTATCCGATCAAGAAGCGCAAGTCATCCTCGAAAACGGCGGCATCCTGACCGCATGCCTGCTTTTGGCCGCCGACAGCCGCTTCTCACAAACCCGCCGCCAATTGGGCATTTCATCCGACATGCACGATTACAGCCGCACCATGTTTGTCGGCCGTATGAAACACACGCTTTCCAACGGCCACACCGCCTACGAATGCTTCCACTATGGCCGCACCATTGCCCTGCTGCCGCTGGAAGAACACATCACCAATACCGTTATCACCGTCGATGCCGATAAAACCGATTCCATCAAAGCCTTAAGCAACGAAGAGCTGGCCGCGATGGTCAAAACTCAATTAAAAGGCCGCTTGGGCGATATGGAAGTGGTCAGCACATTCCATAATTACCCACTGGTCGGCATGATTGCCCAACGCTTCTACGGCAAACGCAGCGCCCTTATCGGCGATGCCGCCGTCGGCATGCATCCCGTTACCGCGCACGGTTTCAACTTAGGCCTATCCAGCGCCGATATTTTGGCCAAACTGATTTTAGAAGCCGAACAACGCGGTCAAGACATCGGCTCAAGCACCCTGCTGGAAAAATACAACAGCAAACACATGCTGCACGCCCACCCGATTTACCACGGCACCAATATGCTGCTGAAACTTTTCACCAACGAAACCGCCCCGGCCAAAATCCTACGCGGCTTGGTATTGCGCGCCAGCAATAATTTCCCACCGATTAAGAAGCTGATTACTAAGCAGTTGACCGGTTAGGGATTTGAATAATTTGCACAATAGATAATAGCAAAAGGCCGTCTGAAAATTCAGACGGCCTTTTGCTATCTTATGAATATCTAATACTCTAGATTGGTTTTAATTCATTTAAAATAAAATTACATGAATTCATTCATAAATATATTTAAATAACATTTCAACTGATTTAGTATCTAATCAACAATTTTGCAGCCACTAATACTAAAATCACTTTTGTCAACTTTATTTGACATTGTAATTTGACAGCTCCAAAGACCTGAAGGATTACGTAATAATTCAACTGTTGTACCTGTTAATATCGCGCTAACATCACCGCCAATGACTGCTTCAATTCCGCCAAAACTGCCATCAGCAGATTTAATAGTAGCTAAACTAATAATATTAGAGACAGGATTATCACCTTGAATTCCTATGTATTCATAAATACCTCCATTATCAGAGTATGGAGTGCCATTTTGCGCAGCATCTACAGTAGGAAAACCACCATTAGACAAAATGGTCTCAATAGATGCTTTGGTGCTTGATAATTCATGTACAACACGCGCTAATTGAGCTTTTCCAACATAATTTTGATAAATTGGTAACGCAAATGCTGATAACACCCCTATAATAACCAATACGATCATCAATTCAACTAATGTAAACCCACCTGCTATATGGTTTTTATGCATCTTTTAAACCTTTATCAACTTAATAATTATAAAAGCGTACCATATTTCTATGATACGCTTTTCAAGATTACAAAATGGTTACAATTAAGGGTTAGCTGCGTTAGCTGCTACTACAGCACAACCTGATGGTACATATTTTTCATCAGTATTAGTTGTACAAGACCAAGTACCATCGGTAGTACGTGTCCAAGTTAGTGTATCATCTTGTAAGTCAGCTGCTGCATTGTTACCAAAAGTAGCTACAATTGTGGCTGCACCAGTATCTTGTAAAGTTACCTGAGGCACACCTGTACCAGTTGCTAAGGTTTCACCACTTTGCGCAGCACCAGCTAACAAGTTAGATCCAGTTGCACCAATTTTACAGTTACCATTTTGGTCGCCAACAGTCAACTTACCATCCAAAATACAAGTCTCAGCAACTGTTTTCAGGTTACCAGATTCACCCATTACACGTGAAACTTGTGAACGAGCGATGTAGTTTTGATACATAGGTAACGCAATCGCCGCCAAAATACCGATAATTGCAACTACGATCATTAATTCAATCAGGGTAAAACCTTTTTGCATGCTTTTCATTTAATTAACTCCAGTTAAAAAATTTGTGAATAATTGGTTGTATATTATATTTTAAAAATCCGTAATGCGCTTGGCACTTTTGTTTACTGCATATGAGTAAAACCATAAAGAAGAAGGAATATACAGCTTCCGGCTCGGTATCCGTTACGCTTCAACTTTGCCGGATATAATCAATCAAGCAATGGGCGTGCCAGTTTTCAATAAATCTTGAAATTTTCGCATATTTTATCAAAAGCTGTTGTTTTATATAATTATTCTATCCATTCCTAGTTTCAGACGGCCTAAAATATCTGTTCTTAAAGCGGAGTTGAAAATTTCAATATGACATTTTTTGTCAATTTTCATGGATATTCGTCATTTTTATTTTAGCCGTTTTTTGTCACCTGCCGTTTTTTGTCACTTTCCAACCCAATATTGATAATATATTAAATATTTGGATAATCGGTTTCAATTTAAAACGAACGGAATACCGCATTCATTATTAATTTTTATCCTACTGTTTTTAATGACTTTATTTCCCTATCCAAAACGGCTAGAAAAAAATTAGGCATTTATTCTGATTTTAGCTTACTGAGTGATAAATTTAGTTAAATTTTAAATGAATATCTAATATGCCGATTAAATAATATATTTGCATAACATCAGCGGTTCACGATAAATCCGTCTATAGGCGCATACGCTGCAAAATCTGCATGTTGGTCAAGCAAAACAATCCAATCTTTATTCAGACTACTGGTAAACGGTAAGTAATACAGCTGCTCATCGGATTTCACTGATGCGCTCGAAAGAATCTCTGCTTCACTCAAGCCCCGCGCTTGTGCCAATACGGATAGGGGTTTCATCTTGGCACGGATTTTCGCACGTTCTTTCTCATCATCTTCAAGCCACCAATTCGGCCGCATACTTGGCTCAATCCCTTGTAAAGACATGGATAAACTTTGGTTGGCTTCTTCCATATCCACAGGCTCACGCAGGCCCACACGCTTTACACCAAACTATGATAATTGCTGCAAACCTTCCGGCACATTGGGTAGCTGCTCATCATCAATTTCAGCAGCCGTAACCACCATGATTCTGTCTTGCTCAAAAGCAGCCACCACCGGACGTGCTTGAGAAACGCTGTAAATCCCATACAGTAATGCGGCCAATTAGATAGCACCCGATTAAGCTAAAATCGATTACGCGCTCTTTAGTAGATTTTTTCGGGCTGGCCAATACCAAGGTTAATTAAAGGACCGCATATCACATCAACGATAACAACCAATTTATATAACGCTAAACCACCTGTTAACTCTTCATAAGGATGCGGATACCAGATTTTAAAAACCAATAGTGCTGCTGCACCTGCGACAAAAAGGCTGATTAATAAATGCCAACCTGCATTTTTAAGTGCAAATTTAAGTCGGGATACCGAGGGAATTATATCGGTCATCATTGTATATAATGTGTTTTAAGTGAGTGTTGTTTTATCAAAATCGGGAAATGATTTTCAGACGGCATATTATATATTTCGCTATTTGTTTTCAACTATTATATAAATGCATGACATTCCACCATCAATTAAGTAGAATTTACCTATAAAAAAAAGACCACTCATAAAGTGGTCTTTTAAAATTTGGCTCCCCGACCTGGGCTCGAACCAGGGACCTGCGGATTAACAGTCCGTCGCTCTACCGACTGAGCTATCAGGGAATAAAAATTTGATTGTATTCAACAATAATTAATCTGTCAACCTATTATTTTAATTTTGTGATAATCCAATGTCTCTGCATTATAAAATTTCAGCAATATGTTTGGCAGCGCGTTTGGCATCGAGCAAAATCAAACCTAATTTCCCACTTTCTTTGGCCATCAGAGCCAATACGGCATTGTTACCGGCTTGGCTTAATAAAATATAGCCGTTTTTACCTTTTACCATCACTTGATCAAGCTCACCACAAGCCAATTCTTGTACGGAGCGGTTGCCCAAAGCCAATAAGGTGGCTGACATTGCACCGACGCGGTCGGCATTTAAATGATTTGGCAGTAATGTTGCAATCGGCAAGCCATCGGGAGAAATCACGGCAGAAGCGACAATATCGGTAGAGGTGTTATTCAAATCGCTCAATACGGAGATTAATAATTGTTGCATATTTTATTCCATTCAAAATGTAGTGGGTTATATCAGGTCGGATTAGCGACTGCCGTATCGGTGATATAACACTTTAACCATGGTAACAAAGGCTTCTTTATTTAAATCAGGCATACCACCGATAACCAAAATCAGTTTGGTTTGTCCGATGTAAAGTGGAAAAAAGGTCAATTCGCTTTGGCCTGATGGGTCGCAAATACCCCATGCGCTGTTATTGATGTGCAGATTGTTACGGATCAATAAGCGGTGATTGTCTTCAACTTTTGCTACTTCGCTCGCCAATAAGCCCAATTCTTCAGCCGCCTCGTGATGAAAGCCTGCATTGGCAAAATAAAGCCCGTTTTCATCAGCCAACAATGCTTTGCCGGAATTAGACAATTGCTCTAATAGTTGCGGCAATTGCTCATCAGTTAGATTAACATCGTCTGTACTCATTTGCTCGTCGCCATATAAGAATTCCAAGCGTTGCAAACGATACAGCAAATTCAGTGCTGTGTTGATGTCGCTGGTATCGGCCCAAGCCAGCACTCTTTGGCTGCTGATGGTTTCAGTAGGCTCTGCCCGCAATAAACCGTAGAGCAATGTACGACTGGCGCTCGGGGTTTCGTTGGAAACAGCATAATAGGCACCTGCCGGCGTAATTTTGGGGTACAAATTTGACTGCAGAGAAAGTGTCGATTCCATCTTATACCTCTAAACCCGGATCAATTGAGAATAACATCGCTGTCACCAGCTGCTTTACATCGTCTTCACGACGGGCATCAATCTCAAAAACCGGTACATTAAAATTATTTTGAGCCAAGTATTTTTGATATACATCCACTCCCGGCAGGGAACGGATATCCATTTTGGTCACACCGACCACCAAGGGAGCGGTTTTCAGTAATTCACGGAAAGCTTCCAAAAAAAATTGCAAGTCTTTCAATGGATTAGTGCGGGTATTATCCAGAAGCAATACCAAACCCATACTGCCTTGACTGAGAATTTCCCACATGAAATTGAAGCGTTCTTGACCCGGTGTACCATATAAGTGCACTTTGGTTTCTTCATCCAAATGAATTACACCATAATCCATGGCAACAGTGGTATAGCCTTTGCGCACCAAAGTCATGTCGGAAGCGGAAGCATCGGTTTGAATCGGCGGTTCATCGGATAATGCTGAAATGGCTGTTGTTTTACCTACACCTACCGGACCGGTAAAGATAATTTTATTTTCTTTCATTGACTTGTCCTTTTTATTATCGTTTACCAAGCAATTTACGCATCAGACGCTGCAACAAACCACGCGGCTGCTCTTCAGACGGACCGGCCACTTTTTCGGCCTCCTTAGCCATTTTGCTGTCCGGCACATCGCTGCTGACATTAACACGATCAGTCAAATTAGCCGGCGCTGCCTGAATATATTCTGTGTCGGTCGCTAAGAAACCTGTTACTGATGTCGCGGCCAAATAATTCAAAATATCCAGCATTTCTAAAGGCATAACTTTATACAAAATATTCAAGTTAACCGATGTTTTGGTTAGAAAGGCTGACAACCGCATGGATTCAGGCACATGTGCCAACCGGGTTAAATTCGGCCAACGCTTCAAAGTAAAGACGGTTTGCGGTGTCATCGGATAAATCAGACGGCCTTGTGCAGTCCAAATTGCCATTTGCCACAAGCACGACATAATCGTAACTTTAGCCTTTTCTTTCCATTGCGGATTATCCGGCACAGCCTTACATACTACGGCAAGATTATCATCTTTACATAATTTTTCCAACTCAGTAGCATTAACGGTCAATAAAACACGCTGAATATTGGGAAAAACAATCAATACCGGTTTGCCTTCATGCAAAACGGCAATATCTTGATGGCCTTGACTGGCAAATTTCAAGGCCCCCAGCAAACCTTTTTGCGGATTAAAACGGCGAATAGTTGCTTTGCGTGTACCATCGGCTTGGGTTTGCCCTGCTTCCTGACCGGAAGTCACACCGTCTGAAACGGTAAAAATCTGTCCGCCTTGCGCCAAGCTGCGCAAAATAGGGAATAAGGTATCAAATTTGATTGGTTTGGGCAGATACGGTGTAGTAACGGTCGGTTCAGATGAAGAGAACATGGCCACCGGTGTTTGAGAATAGGCTGCTGTTGCTGCCTTCCACGCTTCTATCCCTTGTTGTGAATCGGTATCAACCAAAATCAAATCCGGTTTATCGGCTGAGTCCGGCGTGACAATTTCGTAATTCGTCGTATTGTGCATTTTAAAAGCCATACGGAATACAGCCTCTTGCTGCTCCCCCACTTCTAGCAGCATAATGCGTATGGTTTTAATTTTAGGTAACAGATTGTCCATTATTGGTACTCTCTTGGGTTATTTTATTTTTTAGAATGTTGGTTGACACGTTGCAGCAAGCGGCTCATGGCCAAAACTACTTCTTCCGGCAAGCTGACGACGCGTTCGCGCAATAAACGTAAGAATTGTTCCAGGCGCGCCCAATCTTCGGCACGCTCATAAAGGTCAAACAGCATCACATAAAGCTGAGATTCTTTCGGATATTGCAATACTGCCTGCTCTAAAGTACCAATGGCTTGATCGAGCTGACCATACATCAGCAAGGATTCCACTTCTTTCAATGCCTCATCGGCAGGCGAATTGTTCGCGCTGATGACAGAAGAATCTTTTTGCACCAAATCCCGGTATTTGGCTTTTATTTGTAAGGCAGTGGGTTGCAAATAACCACGTGATAAGCCGATCTCCCGCACTTGCTGCTCACTCGGACTGCGTTCAAGGTCGTCAAAGAGCTCATGGTAGCCGAGACTATAGCCCCAACCCAACATGCGTTCTTTAACTTGGCGGCCATATTGCCCCAAAGAGTAGTAAAGCTTCCACAAATGCTTGGCAAACTGACCGACTTCTTCGTTTTGATAGTCCAACTTCAAGGCATCGATAATCAGACTTGCAGGTTTAGCAGAATGGTGAATCGCGCGGTTGTATTGTTCTACTGCTGTTTCATAATTAACTTTATCTTTCAGAATCTTGGCACTTTGCTCCGGCTTAACAAAGCCGATTACCGCATTCATCTCTTCAGGCGTAATGTCGCCAAATTCCTTTTTACCCAAAACAATTGGTGCGCGCTTAGAGAGGCCATTAGCAACTTGCGGATTGGCGGAATCGATGGTGAGAACAGGGTTGGTTACGATGTTGTCATCCAGACCGTTGTTTTCACCAATTTGTCGGGCAACTTCCTGTATGTTCCAGCCCAGTTTGCTCTCCGCCAATACGCGTAGACGCAAATGAGTAGGCTCAGCCATCAAACCCAGTTTCACATATTCAGCCAAACTGTCTTCCGGCAAAGCAGCACCATGATTTTCTAAGGTTTCGGCTAATTTATCGATATTACTGATACGCAGATTTAAGCCAACCAATTCATGAACTAATTTTTCAGGTGCGCCGTCAGGCAAACCATTGAGATAGCTGGCGAGTGATTCGGCGGCTTTGCTTTCGTAGCCGAATTGCTTATAAACTTGATATTCGGTTAATGGATCAACTTCCTGAGCGGATACGGAAGCCGTAGATGCGCCGCTGCCGCCTTCCATGCCCCACTCCCAATCTTGGTTGTCGGCACTGGAAACGGACTGATTGACTTTATCCATCCACTCTGCGCCATCAGAAGCTTCGTCAGCCTGATTTTGATGATTATTTTGTCTTGATGCTTTAGTCGCTTTGCCCGGTTTTTTTGCTGTCGCACCGCCTTGTTTATAGCGCACGAACAACAAGACCAGCAACAAAAGCGCCAGCAAGATGATTAAAAGCGAATAATTCAAGAACACCTCCCGATGATGCGCGAATGCGCAATCATACTGCCAATGTATTAATATGTTCGACACTCATTTATTTATGCTATCGAATCATGTTATCCCTAGATTAATTATGATAGCATGATTCATCAGATAATTACATTAAAAACCATTTTACAGACAGCCTTATTCTATCGGTTCACCGCTCAAACACACCTATGGATTCGACATGAGCAGTTTGTGGAAACATGTTCATCACGCCGGCTGACTTAAAAACATAGCCTTTCCCAATCAAAACAGCAGCATCGCGCGCGAATGTAGCAGGATTACAAGACACATAAACGATACAATTGGGCAAATATGGTAAATGTAGCGATTTGACGACAGCATAAGCGCCACTACGAGGCGGGTCGAGCAACATCTTATCGAATTGCCCCCACGAGGCTACTGTTGCTTCATCTGTTTCAAATAAGTCTGCCGTTTGAAATTCAACCTGTTGTGTACAGCCGTTTGCGATGGCATTTTGCCGTGCACGATCAACCAAATAATCTGCGCCTTCAATACCGACTACACGTGCGCCACATTTTGCCATAGGTAAGCTGAAGTTGCCTAACCCGCAGAACAAATCGGCAATTCTTTCGCCTGAACGGATATTCAGCAACCGGATGGCGCGACTAATCATCAGTGCATTTAAATCGGCATTAATTTGAGTAAAGTCGCCCGGCCGATAAGGCATAGTCAAATCATACTCAGGCAAATCATAAAACAAAGACAAATCAAGATGATGGATTGGATAAAAAGCCTTTGCCGATTCTTTACCGTATTGCAGCCACAGCTGCCAAGTTTCGTTTTTTTCTTTTAAAGACGTACCAAACCACTTTCTTAATTGGTGCTCTGTTTTTTCAGACGGCCTTTGATAAAAACACAGATTCAATACGGTTAATTTTTTACTGTGGTAAAACTCGACAAATTTGATTTCCTCTCCCGAATTTACTAATTTTTGCAGCAACATTTTTACCGAAGGAATCTGCGCGGAAATGTGTTGTGGCAACACCTCGCAAGAAGCAATATCCACCACATCATGACTGCGCTTGGCCTGAAAGCCGAGCTTGACTTCGCCTGACGCATCAATGGCGACACTCAATCTGGCTCGATCACGGTAGCGCCAAGATGCCGCATAAATCGGCGGCAGAATTTGCTCCGGGAACACTTTACCGATGCGCGCCAATTGCTCTTCTAAAATTCGCTGCTTAAATGCGACCTGTGCATTCGGCTCGATATGTTGCAATACGCAACCGCCACATGTATCAAAATAGCGACACTTTGGTTTAACACGTTCACCGGATGGCTTTAAGACAGATTTAATTTCCGCTTCGTCGAATTGTTTTTTAGATTTACTTATGCGGTAGCTAACGGTTTCAGACGGCATGGCACCTTTGATAAAAACCGCTTTTCCGTTTACACGCGCCACCCCGCGCCCTTCGTAATCCAAAGAAAAAACGTCCGCCACATTCTTCACACACTCCCCCTTCACCATCTATTCATCATAACTCAAATATTGATTTTAAATAACCGTTTACCAGTTATTACTTACCGAAAAGGCATATTTTCGCACAGTTACCACTATATTAAGGTATGATTTTCCACAATCATCTTTTAACCCTTTGTTAAAACACAGACAAATACATGAAAAAAATCAGCTTAAGTTTATTTGCACTGACACTGACCACCACGGCATTTGCCAACACCCCGCTGCCTGATGTCGCACCGGCAACCGAAGGCCAACACGTTTTCATCAATATTCCGCAACAACGCCTGTTTTTATACACCAACGGCAAACTGACTAAAGCTTATCCTGTTGCAGTTGGTAAAGCCATGACCCAAACGAATTTGGGCGAACACAAAATCGGCGTCAAAGCTTTTAATCCCACGTGGCACATTCCAAAATCAATTCAAAAAGAACGTGGTGACAATGTGAAAACGATTCCGCCAGGTCCAAAAAATCCTTTAGGGCCAGTATTTGTCCGACTTGGCGATCCGAAATTAGGCTTAGGCATTCACGGTACTAATGTACCGTCTAGCGTACCGGGGGTACGCAGCCATGGTTGCGTGCGCATGAAATCGCCCGATGCCTTAGAGTTTGCCAAAACCATCTCTACCGGCTCACCGGCTCACGTAATCTACCAAATGGCGACTTTAAATGAAGATGCCAATAAAAATCTGTGGCTTGCCGCTTACCGCGACCCATACGGCAAGAAAAACCTTGATACAGCCGCATTGAAAAAAAGCATTGAGGCATGGACAAAAGCTCATGGCAAAAACATCAACACCAAACGCGTTGATGCGATTTTGAAGAACCGCACCGGTCAAGCCAACTGTTTAACTTGTGTCAAAGGCGTGAAACTCAAAGTCCCGCTAAAATCTCTGGCTTGGACGGCCGGCTCATCTGCTTACAGCAAACCGAAAGCAATGCCGAAACCTGCTCCGGTTAAAGACGATGTATTGCCATCAGGTTCGGAAATCGAAATCGATGCCGGTGATGATACTGTAAAACCGGTTATCCCGACCCCGGCGACACCGCAAACTACTCAACCGGTTGCACCAAGCAATGCAGCGGCTTCTGAAGCAAACGTGCCTGTACCTGCCTCAAACTATGTTCCTGCACCTGCTTATCCGACACAGGAAATTCCGGCGGATGCCGAGCCAACCGAATTGCTGTTTTAATATTTTAATGAACATTAAGGCCGCCTGAAAAAGAAACTTTTGTTTATCTTTTTCAAACGGCCTTTGTTATTTACTATGCAGATGATTCACTGCGCCGAATAATTTATGATTGCTTACCCTTTTCAGACGGCCTTCCAAGCCTTAAACTAACCCACTGTTGAATTTATCCTTATTTGGAGATACAGATGAACGCTAAAATCAAAGTCGGCATCGTCGGCGCAACAGGTTATACCGGCGTTGAATTATTGCGTCTACTGACCACGCACCCCAATGTTGAAGTAACCGCCGTCACCAGCCGGGGCGAAGCCGGCATAGCGATTGCCGATTATTTCCCAAGCCTGCGCGGCATATATGATTTGGTTTTCC
Organism: Neisseria weixii; assembly: GCF_042658245.1. NCBI lineage: Bacteria > Pseudomonadati > Pseudomonadota > Betaproteobacteria > Neisseriales > Neisseriaceae > Neisseria > Neisseria weixii. The sequence goes on along the minus strand of NZ_JBHSPY010000026.1, from coordinate 8,684 downwards.
AAACTCCTGACGTAGCCGGCCTTGAACAATGCGATATGGTCTTTTTTGCCACTCCAAACGGTGTTGCCATGAAAGAAGCACCGGAATTATTGGCCAAAAATGTGCGCATTATCGATTTATCTGCCGATTTCCGCATTCAAGACATTCCAACATGGGAACAATGGTATGGCATGACACACGCTTGCCCCGATATTGTGCCGCAGGCCGTTTATGGTTTATGTGAAATGAACTGTGAAGCCATTACCCAGGCGCAAATTGTGGCCAATCCCGGCTGCTACCCGACCTGTGTGTCCCTGCCGTTGTTGCCATTATTACGACAAGGCCATCTGAAAACCAATATGCCACTCATTGCCGACTGTAAATCCGGCGTTTCCGGCGCCGGCCGCAAAGGCAATGTCAGTTCGTTATTGTGCGAAGCCGGCGATAACTTTAAAGCCTACGGTATCGGTGGGCACCGTCACTTACCGGAAATCAAGCAAACCATCAATAGCTTACAAGCCGATGTGGCCGAAGGTTTCGTGTTCGTCCCACACTTAACCCCGATGATTCGCGGCATGCATGCCACCGTTTACCTGCACTTGAATGACAACATCAATCCATACGAAATCTTGAGCGACTTCTATCAAGACAGTCCTTTTGTGGATGTGATGAAGCCGGGTAGCACGCCAGAAACCCGCAGCGTACGCGGTGCCAACATCTGCCGCCTAAGCGTGCAGCAAGCACCGCAAAGCCGGCTTTGGGTGGTGTTGTCGGTGATTGATAATCTGGTTAAAGGCGCTGCCGGACAAGCTGTTCAAAATATGAATATTATGTTTGGTTTTGACGAACGCTTAGGCTTGCAAGCTGCGCCATTATTACCTTAAGTTTCAAGTAAAGATTTGAAAACAAACCTGAGGCCATCTGAAATGCTGCATATTTCAGACGGCCTCAGGCCTTACTGCGGGTTTCTACTGTGTATTGTTTTCGATCTCAATTGATTTATTCGTAAACCACACCTGCTACGAATTCTTGCTCATTGAGACCGCCATATTGCTGCTCCCAATCATGCGATGCTTCAACGATGTCACATTCGCGCGCAAATTTGCGCTGCTTGACATTCATATTCTCCAAAACCAAATGGCTCAACTGCTCACACTCTAATGCGGAAAGCGACACATTAGGAGATTGCGCTTCCGAGTAGCTGACAGGAAACGCTATCAAGCCTAAAGCCAAAGCCATTACTGCCAACCAAGTATTTTTACGATAGCCTGTCATTTTGATTCCTTTAATTAAAATGATTAAAAATAATCCCATTCTTTTGAAATCAATCAGATTAACTTGAAGCCCCTCTTCATACACCATACACAAAGCATATGACAGAATAAACACAGAGACAAACTCAAAAATATGGAAAGGAACTTTAGTTAATCTTTACTTTCCGACATAATACTAAGAAAAAATAAATAATGCAATAATTTTTCTTAGTTTAACTAATTTTTTTCTTACATTATTCCAAAAAATGAAGTAAAATATAAAACAATCAACCAGTGTGTATCCAAAATCACACTTTCATCTAAGGAATAACATGGATACCTTTAAAGACAGACTGGCCTTTTTATGGAAAGGCGAAGCCAAGCAAGCAAAAATTGCTGCCGATATTGATATGACTATTGCGGGATTTAGCCGAATTTGGAATGAAGGCGGCTTACCGAAATCAGAAACCTTAAAAAAAATCAAACAATTGAAAGGTTGCAGTATTGATTGGCTGCTGACCGGCGAAGGCGACCCTTTTCCCGACCAAGCCACACCCAATACCACCGCTTACGATACGCTCGGCAATCCCGTTGATGTTGAAGAATTTGTGTTTGTGCCACGTTACGACATTCAAGCCGCCGCAGGCCATGGCCAATTGGTGGGGGATGAAAAACCTGTCTTCACTATGGCTTTCCGCCGCTATTGGATTGAAAACTACGTCACCCGCGACACCAAAAATTTATCCGTCATCTCCGTTAAAGGCGATTCGATGGAAGGTGTGCTCAACGATGGTGATTCGATTCTGATTAACCACAGCGAAACCACGCCACGCGACGGACTGTATGTGTTACGACTCAATGAAAATCTATTGGTCAAACGTTTGCAGTTAATGCCGGGCGGTATTGTGAACGTCATTTCTGCCAACGAAGCCTATCCGACCTTTGAAATTGATTTGAACCATCTGGGTGACGACATCGCCATTATCGGCCGTGTGGAATGGTTTGGGCGCAATATCTGATTTTTATGGCGGCTATTGAATTTTAAGTCATTGTCCCAACTTGCCTTAGTGAGCAGATTGCGCGACAATACACATAACATTCATATAATATAAAAGGAATCACATCATGTCAGATGAAAGCCCTATTCTATTCACCGATAGCTGCTGCACCAAAGTGGCGGATCTTATCGCGGAAGAAAGCAACCCAGAACTCAAATTGCGTGTTTTTGTAAACGGCGGCGGATGCTCCGGTTTCCAATACGGCTTTACCTTCGATGAAATCAAAAATGATGACGATTTTGAAATCGAAAAAAACGGCCTGACTTTCCTGGTCGACCCTATGAGCTACCAATACCTGATCGGTGCCGAAATCGACTATACTGAAAGCCTGCATGGTTCCCAATTCGTGATTCGCAATCCTAATGCCGAAACCACTTGTGGCTGCGGTTCATCATTCTCGGTTTAATGGGTAGGCCGCTTCAGATAGATTGATATATTAAGACCTGATATTTCAACCAATCACCCAAGGTTAGGTTGGGCTATCGCCTAGAAACGCTTTCCAACAAAAAGCCGTCTGAATGATTCAGACGGCCTTTTCATGGTATTTTGTTTAAATAAGTATCCGTTTTGTGTGATTTATGATATATATAAAATAATTGACTAATATATTATCCATTATTGAACAATAATACTAATTGGACAATCACCGTTTACAGACCTGATTTTTTAGTTTTATTACACTAGGCTATTTTAACCCTAGAAATTACCCTTTATCTGTTGCAGAAGACAGGCAACTTTATAAGATTTATACTTTTTCTAACAATAGAAAATCTCCTGATAAACCGCACACTAAAAACTACATAAGCCGTTTTATCAATTGTACAAATGGGATACTGATGAACCAAAAAGCTAAGCTTTACGACGTATATGTTTCTTATCCGCCCAATGTCGATCGCGAGCGGATTAATGCTTGTTTGTATGATAATCTGCCGGGAAACGAAGCAGAAGATTTGGTGCAAGCATTGGCAGAGCGCCCACAAGCTATTATTGCTGAAAACTGCACGCAAGAAGAACGCGAAAATGCCCAACATTATTTCAATTACTTGGGCTTAGATGTCATCGTCCGCCATTCTTTAGAACTGGCGCCAAGCTCTCTCAATTCTGAGTCAGAAGAAGGTGCACCGGCAGAAATCAGCCAATGCCCGGTGTGTATGACCATTATTGAAGATCCGGACAAGCCTCATTGCGTGGTTTGTGATTTTCAATTCTCCAGTGCCACGCCCCAAGTTATTGACCGCAAACGCATTGAATGGCAAGAAAAGCTGGCCTTTGAACACAAAAAGCAAACCGAGATTGCCCACAAACTCAAACAAGAGCGCGAACGTGAAGAAAAAATCCTGCGCAAGCAAATCCGTGCGGAATTGGAAGAAAAGCTGCGTGAAGAATTGGGGGAAAATCGCACCCTGATTGCTATCGCCGCCAAACGCAAAAACATCTTAATCGGCATAGTTGCCTTCATTCTGATGATTTTATTGGTTGCAGCCGGTTACTTTGCCGCTAAATTCCTGTAAATTTCTTAATTTAAAAGGCCGCCTGAACATATTCGTTTCAGACGGCCTTTTTGTATGGTTTACCTATTCATGCCTAATAGAATGCTTTGGCGCAACGCCTTGCAATGATTTATAATTCGTCCATCTTCAGTGCAACCGAATGCCCACCATGAAATGGCTCAAACGCATTAAAACCATCTTTCGTACCCTCTATCTTTACAGACTGTACGATTTATTTATCAATTATATCCAGCAAGATTGGTTGCGCAATTTAATCGGCCAGCTGCCACAATCAGGCGAATACCAAGATCAAACCTTGCCCGTGCGCTTACGCTTGGCTTTAGAAAGTCTCGGTCCGATTTTCATCAAATTCGGCCAAGTCTTATCTACCCGCCCCGATTTGATTCCTTATGAATACGCTATTGAACTGGCGAAACTACAAGACCGTGTGCCACCGTTTGACGCTCAATTGTCACGCCGCCAAATCGAAAAAGCCTTAGGCCAATCGATTGAAAAAATGTATGCCGAGTTTGAAATCGAGCCGGTTGCCAGCGCATCGATTGCCCAAGTACACAAAGCACGTCTGCACAGCGGCGAAGAAGTGGCAGTAAAGGTGTTGCGCCCGAATATCCTGCCGGTTATCGAACAGGATTTGGCGCTGATGCGCTTGGGCGCAGGCTGGTTGGAACGCTTATTTGCCGACGGCAAACGCCTCAAGCCGCGCGAAGTAGTCGCCGAATTCGACAAATACCTGCATGACGAATTAGATTTAATGCGCGAAGCGGCCAATGCCAGCCAGCTCGGCCGCAATTTTGCCGGCAGCGACATGCTGATTATTCCCAAAGTATTTTACGATTACTGCTGCCGCGACGTACTGACCATTGAATGGATGGAAGGCACACCGGTTTCCGACATCGCCACGCTCAAAGCTAAAGGAATCGACTTAAAAAAACTGGCCGATTACGGTGTGGAAATCTTCTTCACCCAGGTGTTCCGCGATGGTTTTTTCCATGCCGACATGCATCCGGGCAATATTTTAGTCGCCGATGACAACCGCTACATCGCGCTTGACTTCGGCATTATCGGCAGCCTGACCGATTACGACAAACGCTATTTGGCGATTAACTTCCTCGCTTTTTTCAACCGCGATTACCACCGCGTCGCCACCGCCCATATCGAATCAGGTTGGGTGCCGGCCGATACGCGCGCGGAAGAGCTTGAATCTGCGGTGCGCAGCGTGTGCGAACCGATTTTCAACAAACCAATTTCGCAGCTTTCATTCGGCTTGGTACTGATGCGCTTATTTGAAGTAAGCCGCCGCTTTAATGTCGAAATCCAGCCACAACTGGTTTTGCTGCAAAAAACGCTGCTCAACATCGAAGGCTTAGGCCGCCAACTCGACCCTGATTTGGATTTATGGGCCACAGCCAAACCGTTTCTTACCAAATGGATGAACGAACAAATCGGCCCCAAAGCCTTTCTTAACCAGCTCAAAACCGAAGCCCCGGACTGGGCGCAAATCCTGCCGAGCCTGCCACGCAAACTCAATGCACTGGTAGATGAAACCCGCCAGCAGGAAATGCGCGACGCTTATCTGCATTTGATTAAAGTGCAGCAACGGCAAAGCCTGTGGCTCGGCTTGATTGCCATTGCCCTGCTGCTGATTTTGATTTTTAAATAAGTACGAGGCCGTCTGAAAGAATCTGTTTTCAGACGGCCTGAGACCTTTGCAAAACTGATCAATCATTAATAAAAACTAAAACTGCCGTCATTCCCGCGCAGGCGGGAATCCATCTCAGAATTCAAGAACCATTTTATTCAATAGCTTGCCATATTAAAAAATGGATTCCCGCCTGCGCGGGAATGACGTCGGTTTTATGTGTGCTGGCTTTTAAAGGAGCTTTGCAAAGGACTCGGCCTAAATGATTTAGCCAAGATTTCATTCACGCAATACACCATTCGAAACCGTCTGAAAAGCAACACACCTTTTTCAGACGGTCTTGTCATCTAACCCTAACAACGAATTATGCTATAATTGCCCGTTTAAAAATTTTAGCAAATATCAGGAAAAAACATGAGTTTAAAATGCGGCATCGTCGGCCTGCCCAATGTCGGCAAATCCACTCTGTTCAACGCCTTAACCCAATCGGGCATTGAAGCGGCCAACTACCCTTTCTGCACCATCGAACCGAATGTCGGCATTGTCGAAGTACCTGACCCGCGCATGGCCGAATTGGCGAAAATCGTCAATCCGCAAAAAATGCAGCCTGCCATTGTGGAATTTGTCGATATCGCAGGTTTGGTGGCCGGTGCCAGCAAAGGCGAAGGCTTGGGTAACCAATTTTTGGCCAACATCCGCGAAACTGATGCCATCGTAAATGTGGTGCGCTGTTTTGATGATGAAAACATCGTCCACGTTGCCGGTAAAATCGATCCGATTGCCGACATCGAAACCATCGGCACCGAATTGGCTTTGGCCGACTTAGCCAGCGTGGAAAAAGCCATTGTCCGCGAAGAAAAACGCGCCCGCAGCGGCGACAAAGATGCACAAAAATTGGTCGATTTGTGCAAAAAATTACTACCGCATTTAGATGAAGGCAAGCCGGTTCGCTCATTCGGCTTGGATACCGAAGAATTGGCCATGTTGCGCCCGCTGCTCCTGCTCACCGCCAAACCCGCCATGTATGTCGGCAACGTCGCCGAAGACGGTTTTGAAAACAACCCACACCTCGACCGCCTTAAAGAATTGGCTGCCAAAGAAAACGCACCGGTTGTAGCCGTATGCGCTGCCATGGAAAGCGAAATCGCCGAATTGGAAGACGACGAGAAAGCCGAATTCCTCGCAGAAATGGGCTTGGAAGAACCGGGCTTGAACCGCCTGATTCGCGCCGGCTACGATCTGCTCGGCCTGCAAACCTACTTTACCGCCGGCGTCAAAGAAGTCCGCGCATGGACCATCCACAAAGGCGACACCGCCCCGCAAGCCGCCGGCGTGATTCATACCGACTTCGAACGCGGCTTCATCCGCGCCCAAGTGATTGCCTATGAAGATTTCGTAGCCTTAGGCGGCGAAGCCAAAGCCAAAGAAGCCGGCAAAATGCGTGTAGAAGGCAAGGAATATATCGTAAAAGACGGCGATGTGATGCATTTCTTATTCAATGTGTAACCGATAAATGCTTGCAACGTTCAGACGGCCTTATTAAATAAAGGCCGTCTGAAAACATAATGGAACCAATATGAGCTTATTAAAAGACTTACAAGCGCGCGGTTTGATCGCGCAAACTACTGATATTGAAGCTTTAGAAGCTTTGTTGAACGAACAAAAAATCGCTTTATATTGCGGTTTCGACCCGACTGCCGACAGCTTGCACATCGGTCATCTGCTGCCCGTGTTGGCATTGCGCCGGTTCCAACAGGCCGATCATACGCCGATTGCTTTGGTTGGCGGGGCCACCGGTATGATTGGCGACCCGAGCTTTAAAGCAGTAGAGCGCAGCTTGAATTCTGCCGACACTGTGGCCGGCTGGGTGGACAGCATCCGCAATCAGTTGAAACCGTTTTTGAGCTTTGAAGGCGATAATGCTGCGGTAATGGCCAATAATGCCGATTGGTTCGGCCAAATGAACTGCTTGGATTTCCTGCGCGACATCGGTAAGCATTTCTCGGTAAATGCGATGTTGGCAAAAGAATCGGTGAAGCAGCGTATCGACCGTGATGATGTGGGTATTTCGTTTACCGAATTTGCCTACACCTTACTGCAAAGCTACGATTTCGCCGAATTGAACCAACGCCACGGCGCATTACTGCAAATCGGCGGCTCCGACCAATGGGGCAACATCACCAACGGCATCGACCTCACCCGCCGCCTGCATCAAAAACAAGTGTTTGGCCTGACCCTACCGCTGGTCACCAAATCAGACGGTACCAAATTCGGTAAAACCGAAGGCGGCGCGGTGTGGCTGGATGCGAAGAAAACCTCGCCTTACCAGTTTTACCAATTCTGGCTGAAAGTAGCCGATGCCGATGTTTATAAGTTCTTGAAATATTTCACGTTCCTAACCATCGAACAGATTGACGAAATCGAAGCAAAAGACAAAGCCAGCGGCACCAAGCCTGAAGCGCAGCGCATTTTGGCCGAAGAAATGACCCGCCTGATTCACGGTGAAGCGGCTTTGGAAGCGGCACAACGCATTTCTGCCAGCCTGTTTGCCGAAGATCAAAGCAACCTGACCGAAGCCGATTTTGAGCAACTCGCCCTTGATGGTCTCCCTGCGTTTGAGGTGTCCGGCAACGTCAATGTGGTGGAAGCCTTGGTAAGCAGCGGCTTGGCGCAATCAAATAAAGAAGCGCGTGGCTTTGTGAACAGTAAAGCAGTTGTGATCAATGGAGCAGCCGTAACTGAACCGAACAATCCGAACCACGCTGCGGAAAAACCGGATGATGCTTATCTGCTGACCGATGAACACAAGCGCTTTGGTAAATATACGATTCTGCGCCGTGGCAAACGTAACCATGCTTTATTGGTGTGGAAATAAGTAATTTATAAGTTAGAATCAATCTCTAACCTACTAACAAGCCGTCTGAAAATTTCAGACGGCTTGAGCATTTCTGCGTTGTATGCTGCTCGCTCGCATGCCTATCGTGTGATATGTCTGCACTCGCTGCGCTGCTACGCCTTGAACTGCATCCACATCCGGCAGTTTTGTAACGGCATCGGCTTGTCCGACTGTAATAAAGATTAAAAAAATCTCTTTTAACCAAATATAGCAAATAAACATATTCTCCGATACAATTCCCCCATGGCCTGTTCAGAAGACTTCAAACAACCCGTACTCAAAAAACTCCGTCAAGGATGGACGATTCGCAGAACCGCAAAAGAATCCGGCACCGCCATTCTCCACCAT